>JACFNA010000376.1 GCA_019455085.1 Chitinophagaceae bacterium | reverse complement strand
GCTGCTGAGGAAATATTGTCCTTACCTTTCACAATAATCTTTGGTGAGGAATTCTCATCACCGAAGATTTTTTTTGCAAACTGATAAGGTATAAATACAGCCTGGTCGCTATTGAATCCGGTGATGCTGGTTCCTGTTTTCTTTACTACACCGATTATAGTCACCTGAGTATTTTTCAGTCGTACAATCTTTCCGGTTGCGCGGGCCGGATTACCAAACAGGTCTTCTGCATTGGTGTATCCAATCACGGCGACAGGACTGCCATAGGAAAATTCATTTGCTGAAAAATATCGTCCAAACTGTATTTCTACAGGATTTATATTCTGTGTTTCGGGTGTAATGCCCGTGATTCCTGCGGAGGTTAATGCAATATCCCCAAAACTAACTGTCTGGTTAGATTCTACCTGAAAAGCCACATCGGAGGCCAGGTGACTTCTTTCTTTTATAGCCAGTGCTTCTCTGTATTTTGGCGAAGGCCTTTTTTCGTATTTCCACCAGGGATAATCAGGGCCTCCCTTATAATCCCATTTATCGATGTGAATGGAGTTACTTCCAAGGCTGCTGAGTTCTTTCTGTATATTGAGTTTAAGGCTGTTGACAGTTGCCAGCACCCCTATGATACAAAAGATGCCAAAGGAAATTCCAATGAGGGAAAGGAATGTTCTGAGCTTATTTACTTTCAATTCCTGAAATGTAAGTCTCAGTGAATTCCATAATATGGTAAGAGATTTGTACACTAAAGCAAATATATTCCATAGCCTATATTTGTTATGAAAAATTTGGTGAAAGGTTTGTGAAGTGTGGAATTATATTTTAAACGCCCGTCTTAATGGCACTGGAACCTCATAAAGAAAATATCAGCATTCAGCGTTTAGTGCTCTTGCTTGCCGTGGTGCTGTTCAGTGTGAAGATTATCGCGTGGTTTTATACCAATTCTCTGGCGATTCTTTCAGATGCGCTGGAAAGCATTGTAAATGTGCTGGCGGGCGCTATTGGGTTGTATAGCTTGTCACTGGCGTCAAAGCCAAGGGACTATGACCATCCTTATGGACATGGCAAAGCAGAGTTTCTTTCTGCTGCCTTTGAGTCTTTTTTTATTCTCCTGGCCGGGTTATATATTATCTACCATGCCATCAAAAGTTTCTTTTATCCGGAATCTCTTGGCGAATTAACCATTGGAATTTTCCTGATGGCGGCTACTGCCGTAGTGAACTTTGCAGTAGGATATTATTGTGAGTTGAAAGGCAAAAAAAACCAATCCCTGCAATTGGTGGCTGCCGGAAAGCACCTAAAGACTGATACTTACTCCACCCTGGCAATCATTCTGGGACTGATCCTGATTAAGGTGACCGGAATAAAGCATCTGGACGGTGTGGTGGCAATCCTTGCTGCCTTGTTTATCGTTATCACAGGGATTCGGATGATGCGAGTGAG
>JACFNA010000375.1 GCA_019455085.1 Chitinophagaceae bacterium | reverse complement strand
GGCTAATTAATATTTTGATGTGCTAGGAGTAACTTAGCAGTTAAAATCACAACTATGCCCCACGCCAAACAATCTGATTTTATAGATCAGGCCATGAAGATGTTCGTTCCGGTAGAATATCTACAGGATTTTGAACCCAATTATATAGAAGAATTACCCGATGAATGGATAATTGAATTAGTAGAGAAAGAAGACAGGATACCTGAAGCACTGAAAGGCAAAAAGGTAGTTGCCGATGGCTACTGTAATAGTATTGATATCCTAACGCATGCCTTTTCTTTGAAGAAGATCTATTTGCGGATGGTACGCAGAAGGTGGAAAGAAGAAGGGAGTACTAAAGGCTACTGTAACGAGTATGACCTTACCATACCAGGAATGAAAACCACCCCGGAGTTCCGGGATTTTTTAAAAGAAATTGGTGGATGAAAAGCCTGTAAACTTTACAACCATCGGTTCATTTTTAAAATTAAAACCACAAACCGTTTACACCTGGTACCGTCAGTATCTGAGTGGATATCCTGAAGCCGTAAACAGCGGCCAGTGGGGTAAAAATGATTTTACAGGCAGTGATAAAAGGAAGAAAGCCGTGCCGGTATTAAAGCCTGAAAATCTCGGAGAAGAGATGGCTGTGGATGAGAAAATGATAGACGAAGAATTTTATACAGTACTCACCAACCGCCAGACAGGAAAGATAGCCCTCCTTGCAGAAACCTTGCAGGTAGCCGATTTGAGAAGATTAGTGACTCAAATGGGAGACGCCGCCGGTAAGGTGAAAGAGATTACCATGGACCTTAGCACCACTTATAAAAACTTTGCTGCACAATGTTTTCCAAATGCCACTGTAATTGCCGATAAGTTTCATGTAGTCAAACATATTGTAGAAGCAGTACAGGCCTTCAGGTTGCGTTTAAAACAGGAAGAATTATCTAAAATACCTTCTACAAAAAAAGAACGCCGGGAGTACGAAAAAGCCACTCGCCTTATAAATGGAGAAAGCCGCACAGAGATGCTTACCCGAAGCAGATATCTGCTGTTTAAAAAAGAAGAAAACTGGACAGTAGCACAGCAAAAAAGAGCTTCCCTCTTATTTGAAACTTTCCCACAAATAAAACAAGTTTATGACTTAACTCAGAAAATCAGGCGCTGGTTAGACCATAGAAATGTAGGGAAATATGATTGGGAAATAGAAAGAGAACTCATTGACTGGTATGACCACGCCGAACAACAAAAACTACCCGAAGTAGAAAACCTTATCCGACTAATAGGCAGTCATGAACAAATCATTATGAATTATTTTATCAAAGGGAAAACCAATGCAAAAGCCGAAGCAATCAATAGCAAAATACAAAGATTTATAGCAGCTAACTATGGGGTAAGAGATAAAGATTTCTTTATGTACAGATTAGCTCGATACTTCTCCTAGCACATCAAAATATTAATTAGCC
>JACFNA010000083.1 GCA_019455085.1 Chitinophagaceae bacterium | reverse complement strand
GAAACTTTCCACCTTTCCCCAACCTGCCTTCAGGGAATATTTCACCTCTGACCTTCAATGCACCAGATATAATTTGTGCAGTACAAATTAAAAGTTATTGTGTGGCGCAAATACGGCGAACCCTCTTTGATTAAATCTGCAATACGCTGACATAGCTCGTTGTAATACCAATTGAATACAGCGTGTAAGCAGGTGTTTTAGCGCGGTAGGGAAAACAAATCATATTGCTCAATATGAACTGTAATTTTTCCTCTGGCGGAAATAATAAAGAATCACCGCTGTCCGGTTGAGTTATTCAAAATGTGGCTAAAGCCCTTGTGGAGTGGGAGTTTTGTAGGCCTGCCCTAAAGGGCAGGGTAATAAGTTTAAAGCCTAATTTCAGTGGATTATAGTCCCACTTATCCTGAAGAGGTTGTATCCGCTCTGATTTGTCCGTTTTAGTACGGTAGAAAAACAAATCAAATTGCCCAATATGAACTGCAATTTTTCCTTTAGCGGAAATAATAAAGAATCACCGCTGTCCGGTTAGATTATTCAGAATACGGCTAAAGCCCTTGTGGAGTGGGGTTTTTATAGGCTTGCCCTGAAGGGCAGGGTAATAAATTCAGGACCTATTCCCAGTGGGCTAAAGGCGTTGCTGAGTGAGGTTTTCCCAGGCTCACCCTTCAGGACAGGGTTATAAGTGTATAGCTTACACCCGGCAGGAATTAGCCCCACCTGGCAGCACATTCATTAAAATATCAGCCCGATAAGCAATGGTTGTGTTTTTTAATTGCTTCAGGCCGGGCACGCCGCGGAACAAATCAGATAATAGAGCGCCTCCGGAGCCAATAGTTATTATCAATCAGCTATAGCTTAAGCAATCCATTGGGTTAAAGATTGTCTTTCCAGTTCCACCATTTTAATTTTTCTGTTTCCTGTAATTCGCGTGGTGTTTCTGCATAATATACGGCACATCTGAATGTGTAGAGCAGGCATCTGTCCTGAATACATCCCGCAAATTCATTAGAGGCATTAAAGAGCGCCTCGGGATCCTGTCCACGGAGATCATCCACATGCCTGATGCCTATATTGTACAGATCAGTGGCAATTGATTTACCAATACCCGGAATCAGAGTCAGTTCTTTTATGGTTTGTGCTAATGACATAGATTGGATGTGTGGATGACAGTTGGTTAGAAATGGATTAAAGCGATAATCTGTTCTAAGAAACGGCGGTCAGTTTCATCGAAGTGTTCAGGCATGGTGCTATCCACATCCAGCACGGCTACCACCTCATTGTTCCTGATTACAGGCAATACTATTTCTGATCTTGAAGTGCTGTTGCATGCAATGTGTCCGGCAAATTTATTTACATCCGGCACTATCAGTGTCTCGCGTTTTTCCCAGGCTGTGCCACAAACGCCTTTACCCTTTCTGATTCTTGTGCAAGCCACAGGGCCCTGAAAGGGACCGAGTACCAGCTCGCCATCTTTTACTAAATAAAATCCTACCCATAGCCAGTCGAACTGCTCTTTCAATGCACCACAAATATTAGCCAGATTGGCAATAAGGTCAGGTTCCCCATCGAGCAGCCCCCTGATTTGAGGAATAAGCGACTCGTATTGTGCCGTCTTGTCTCCGCTGATAATAGTAAGGTCTTCTGCCATAGGACAAAGGTAGGGTAGATTTAAGGACAGCCACTCCAAAATCTCTGCTCAGCTATCTATCGAATGCCATGTTATCCGGCTGCCCAGGTTACCGGATTGAGAGAGTGTGTACCGGAGAAAATGTGCGCTCGTGCAGGAAACGACGTCCCCACATTTTGAAAAGGCAATGGAATATTAATGCAACACAGCATCCATTGTCACTTCTATCCTGCTGTTGAGTGATTTGGAAATGGGACAGTTTACTTTTGCATTTTCTGCACACTCTTTGAATTTCTGAGGAGAGATACCGGGTACCTTTGCCCTTACCGAAAGGTGCGATTTACTGATAGCGCCATCAGCGAAACTGATGTCACAACGGGTTTCAATATCATCTGCTGTAAACCCTGCCTCATTGAGTACGAAACTCAGTTTCATTGAAAAACATCCTGCATGTGCAGCGGCTATGAGTTCTTCGGGGTTGGTGCCATCCTTCGCTTCACCAAAACGTGTGGCAAAGGTAAATGGGGAATTACTCAGTACCTGTGTTTCGGTGGATATGGATCCTTTGCCTTCTTTGCCTGTACCGCTCCAGGTGGCGATTGCATACTTACTCATCGTGTGTGAAGTTTGATTGGTGAATGTTTTTAAAATGGCCTCAAAGATAAACCTTCATTGCCTGCCTGCAATGTGGTAATGTCCACCGTTTTGCATTGGGCAGACGTCATAGTAAACTGTGATTTGAAAAACCTATCTCACCGTAAATCCGTTGCCTACGACATCGCCCGGTGATACAAAGAATAACTTGCCTTCATGGTTTTCGGTCATCAATATCATACCGTTGCTATCAATTCCCCGCATCTTACGGGGGGCAAGGTTGGCTACTACGACTACCCTTTGTCCGATAATTTCTTCAGGGGTGAAATGTTGTGCAATGCCTGAGAGGATTGTCCTTTTTTCAAATCCCAGATCGATTTCAAGTTTGAGCAATTTATCTGCTTTTTCCACTTTTTCTGCTGTCAGAATAGTGCCGGTACGGAAATCCAGTTTACCGAAATCGTCTATTGTGATTTCAGACTTCAGGGGAGCATGAATGGCAGCCGGAGCCGCTTCTTTTTTCTCTTTTACTTTCGCAGTGCCGCGTTTTAGTTTTTCGAGCTGGGCTTCTATCTCGCTGTCTTCAATCTTTCTGAAAAGCAGTTCGGGCGCACGCAGGCTGTACCCCACACTCAGGAGTTTGGCCTTGCCTGCATTCTCCCAGAATAACATGCGCTGCACCACTTTCATCATCTTCAGCATCTTCTTGGAGGTGTCGGGCATAAAGGGATAAATCAGTATGGCCAGATTCGCGCATAATTGGAGGCATACGTGGATACACATGTCTATTTTCTTCTGAGCTGTTGCTTCTACTTTGCCATTTGAGTCTAATTGCCGTGCAAGAATCCAGGGTTCTTTGTCCTGCATATATTTATTGCCTTTTCGCGCCAGTTCCATGATTTCGCTGAGCGCTTCTCTGAACTTGAACTGCTCGATGAGGCTGCCCACTTTTTGTTTTGTGTCTGCAAAAGCATCAATCATTTGCTGGTCTTCGGCAGTAGCCACTTCTCCGTGTAGCGGAGGCACTTTTCCTCCGCACAGTTTATGCATCAGCACAAAAGTGCGGTTCACGAAGTTTCCGAGATTGGCTACGAGTTCGCTGTTATTGCGATCCTGGAAGTCTTTCCACGTGAAGTCATTATCTTTTGTTTCCGGGGCATTGGCACAAAGGACATACCTGAGCACATCCTGCTGGCCCGGGAAGTCTTTAAGATACTCATCGATCCACACGGCCCAGTTGCGGCTTGTGGACACTTTATCTCCTTCAATGTTCAGGAATTCATTGGCCGGTACGTTGGTTGGTAACACGAAGTTGCCATGTGCCTTCAGCATGGCGGGGAAGATAATGCAGTGGAATACTATGTTGTCTTTGCCAATGAAGTGATAGAGTTTTGTATTGGGGTCACACCAATATTTCTCCCAGTCATCTGTCAGCTCTTTGGTGGCCGAGATATATCCGATAGGTGCATCGAACCATACGTAGAGCACTTTGCCTTCGGCACCCGGAAGTGGCACTTTGATTCCCCAGTTGCTGTCGCGGGTCATGGCTCTGGATTGCAGTCCGTTGTCGAGCCAGCTCTTGCATTGGCCATATACGTTATTCTTCCATTCTTTGTGTCCTTCCAGTATCCACTCTTTCAGGAAGGGTTCATATTGCTGAAGTGGAAAATACCAGTGTTTGGTGATCTTCTTTACAGGTACTGCATCACTGAGTGTACTGTGTGGATTGATTAATTGGTCGGGGCTGAGTGAAGAGCCACATTTTTCGCACTGGTCGCCATAGGCATTGGGATTGCCGCAAATAGGACAAGTACCGGTGATATAGCGGTCTGCCAGAAAAACACCTACTTTTTCATCATAGTACTGTGCTGATTCTTTTTCCTCAAATAATCCTTTGTTATAGAGGTTCAGAAAAAAGTCCTGTGAGGTCTTATGGTGGATGGGCTGCGACGTGCGGCTATAAATATCATAGCTGATTCCCATATTTTCTAACGAGCTTTTCAGGATGGCGTGATAATGATCTACAACTTCCTGAGGTGTTTTACCTTCCTGCATAGCCCTGATGGTGATCGGTACTCCGTGTTCGTCGCTGCCGCCTACAAACTTTACATCTTTGCGGTTTACCCTCAGGTAGCGTACAAAAATATCTGCCGGAAGATAGCATCCTGCCAGGTGGCCAATGTGTAATGGCCCGTTGGCGTAGGGTAGGGCGGCGGTAACTAAATATCTTGACGAATCACTCATCTGCTGAAAAATTAATGGTGCAAAATTACCCGAATGAGCTTGTATCACAAAAAGGAGTGTTTGCGAATCCGAAAAATCTTTTTCGTGAAATGGGTTTGGCTGAAGGGTTGAAAGTTTACGGCAAAAGCGGGACGCTTGCGCCAGATAAAGCCGGATAAGTCCGAAAAATAAAGTAATAGAAGCAACAATGGCGCAAGCGTCTCGCTTGTGCCGGGTAATTCACATAAAACCTGGTAAGGCTTAGAAAAAATTTATCAATAGCGCAAGCGTCTCGCTTGTGCTGCCTACAAGATTATCCTGAATAAAACCTGATACAACAGCACATTAAATTATCCTGAGACCAGGATTAAAATCTTAATCATGGATAAAATTTCTATTGGTTAGAGTTTGGAATTAGCTTTTGGTAAAAGGTATTTACGGCACAAGCGGACGCTTGCGCCGAGTTATAAGACCTGGTAAGGCTCGGAAAAAATTTATCAATGGCGCAAGCGTCCGCTTGTGCCGGATAATTCAGATAAAACCAGCTAAGGATTAGAAAAAAAATTGTCAATAGCGCAAGCGTCTCGCTTGTGCTGCCTACAAGATTATCCTGAATAAAACCTGATACAACAGCACATTAAATTATCCTGAGACCAGGATTAAAATCTTAATCATGGATAAAATTTCTATTGGTTAGAGTCTGCAATTAGATTTTGGCAATGGGTGCTTACGGCACAAGCGAGACGCTTGCGCCAGAGAAGTGGTATTAGAAGTTTACGGCACAAGCGAGATGCTTGCGCTAGAAAAGGGAGTATTGGTTATTTACGGCACAAGCGGACGCTTGCGCCAGATATGTGGTAATAGGTGTTTACAGCACAAGCGAGATGCTTGCGCTAGAAAAGGGAGTATTGGTTGTTTACGGCACAAGCGGGATGCTTGCGCCAGAAAGTGTGTATTAAGTGTTTACGGCGCAAGCGGGACGCTTGCGCCAGAAAGAGCCTGAGAAGGAAAATTCATGTATGGACTCGCTGAATGTGCGTACGAAATAGTTTACATTTACGCTCAGAACTAATCGAATGCCTGAATGGACCGCAAAGACTTTCTGCATACTTCCATCCCGTTTATTGCCTCTCTTGGTCTGATTCGTAAATCGGGCGATCCCGACGAGGAGAGTGCGGCACGCCCGCGATACCTGAAACCGGGAGACACTATTGGAATCACCTGCCCCTCCGGACATATATCTCTTGAAGAATGTGAACCTGCAATTCGCAAGATGCAGGAGTGGGGGTTTGTAATAAGGACAGGGAAAACGGTGGGGATGCGGGATTTTACTTTTGGTGGAACGGATGAGGAGCGCACGGCAGACTTCCAGCAGATGATTGATGATGATGCTGTGGATGCCATCATGCTCGGAAGAGGTGGATATGGAGCCATCAGAATTTTGGATCGTATCGATTTCGGAAAGTTCAAAAAAAAGCCAAAATGGATTATGGGCTTCAGCGATGCCACAGTCATCCACCTGCTCCTGAACAGCAGGCTGAATATACCTTCCATTCATTCCAAGATGTGCAATAGTTTTCTGAAAGATGAGAGCAGAGGCACACCCGAACAGTTAGATTCGATCGACTCTATTCGCAGGTGCCTCCTGGGAGAGGAGATGAAATATACAGCCCGGACAGCCTGGCAAAATCGTACCGGCATAGCTACCGGCAAGCTGGTAGGGGGAAATCTGTCACTGCTTCAGATGGTAAGCGACAGCAGATCGGATATTAAGACCGATGGAAAAATTTTGTTTATTGAAGATGTGGGAGAATATCTTTACCGGTTAGATGGTATGCTTTGGAATCTCCTGCGGGCAGGTAAGCTGGATAAATTGAAGGGCCTTATCATCGGAGGGTTTACAATTAAGAAAGATGACGAAGGGGAAGAGTTCGGACTCACTCTATATGATATTGTGATGGAGAAGGTGAAGCAATTTGACTATCCTGTTTGTTTCGACTTTCCGGTAGGACATATTAAGGTGAACTATGCACTGAAGTGTGGAATGCCTCACAAGCTTTCAGTCTATGATAAAAGCGCTGAATTAGTTTCACTTCAATAATATTTAACTCCAAAAATTCATACAAATAATGAAAACAGTATTACCGCCCTATCTCAAGCCTGGAGATACTATTGGCCTGGTGGCTGCGGCCGGCTATATGCCTGATGAAAAATTTGCCAAATGTATCGAGGTGCTGAAGGCAAGGGGATATCGGGTGCTTATGGGCAAGACACCCGGCCACCGGTTTCATTATTTCTCGGGTAATGACAAATTAAGGCAGACCGACTTGCAGAAGATGCTGGATAATGAAAAAGTGAAAGCGATTCTTTCTGTGAGAGGGGGTTATGGCTCCATCAGGATTGTAGATGGGTTGGATTTTAAGAAGTTCGTAAAACAACCCAAATGGTTAATCGGATTCAGCGACATCACTGTGTTTCTGAACCATATCTATACTAAGTACAATATCGGTTCGCTTCATGCGCCAATGGCTGCGGCCTTTGATGAAGGGGAGGGTGTCAATGAGTATGTACAAAGCCTTCTTGACGCACTTGAAGGGAAGAAAGCGTATTATCGTGCTGCTGCACATCCGTTTGATCATAAGGGCAAATGCTCAGGCACTTTAGTAGGTGGTAATCTGATGCTTTTGGTGAATCTTATTGGTACGCCATCGATGCCCGATATGAAAAATAAAATTCTTTTCATCGAAGACACCGGCGAATATATTTATAGTATCGACCGGATGATGTATCACCTCAAGCGTAGCGGAAATCTCAGAAAGTTGAGAGGTATGGTGGTAGGCCGCTTCAGTGATATGAAAGATACCGACAATCCTTTCGGTCAGAGTGTGGAGGAAGTGATTCGGGATATAATGAAAGAGTACGACTATCCTGTTTGCTTTAATTTCCCGGTAGGCCACCAGACAGAGAATTATGCGCTGAAAGTGGGTGCAGCCTATACACTGGAGGTCGGTAAATCAGGAACTGTTCTTTCAGAAAAATAAGGCCTTATTTTTTCTTGAAGTCTCCTCGTTTCCACGACTTGATAAATTCGGCCCAGGCAAATGGGTTAAAGATATTTTGGGGAGGCAACTGTCCGGCACTATAATATTTGCGGACATTTTGTTGCATTATATATTGACCGCCTTCCCGTCCACTCATTGGGTAGGCATTCATTAGCGCACGCTGATTGGCTTCCGACATATTCCTCCGGGCTACTTCTTCTTTCGTGTCAGGGATTTCTGTAGTGGCAAATGCGCGTTCGAACTCTTCACGCGTTGGGTATTTTTTGATAATGGTAGCCGGCAGATGCACAGTATCCTGCACCATCAGTTGAATCATACTATGCTGATTGCCTTCCAGATTCTTAGGCACAGTGAAGCGGAAACTCTTGTATCCAATACTTGAAAACTCGAGCTGGTCTCCCTTTAATACTACTATCGAAAACACTCCCTGATCGTTGGTAATAGTACCCTGATTACGGCCAATAACCATTATGCTGGCACCGGGTAGCGCAGCCAGGCTGTCAGACGACATCACCACGCCGTATAGCTGCACTACAGAATCTCTGTAAGATTCAAACTGAGCTTTTGCTGTGGAGAAAAAAAACAAGCCGGCAGTTAACAGGGGTAAAATTCTTTTTATCATCTCAATTTATCGGTTCCTTCAGAAAGGGTTTCCCATTTTAATGAATCGTAAATTTCTGAAAGAAAAAACAAAATAAGCCTATCAACTTCTAAAAGTCCTCCGAACCTGATGTTTTAACATAAAATTTTAGGCGAAAAATATCGATAATGCTATTGTAAAAGAGATTTTCGGCAGGGAACTACAGTGAAAATTCCTTTTTTGTGCCTTCCTCTATTTTCTTGATTTTTGCATAGTGATGGGGAAGAAAATTATAGTGACGGTAGATGGGCTGTCAAGCTGTGGAAAGAGTACGCTGGCGAGAGCACTGGCGAAGGAGTTGGGGTATATTTATATAGATAGCGGAGCCATGTATCGGGCTATAACCTTGTATTTTCTCAGGAATAATCTGAATTGGAACGATCCTCGCCAGGTAGAGGAGGCACTGGGAAATATCGAATTGCATTTTGAGACAAACCCTGTCACTCAGAGATCTGAGATGCATCTGAATGGTGAGAATGTGGAGTATATAATCAGGGACATCGTAGTAGCAGAAAAAGTTTCGGAGGTGGCAGCCGTAAAAGAAATAAGATCCTTTGCAGTGGCTGCTCAGCAGAAGATGGGCGAGAAGAAAGGAATTGTAATGGATGGCAGAGATATAGGGACTACTGTTTTTCCGAAGGCAGAAGTGAAGATTTTTATGACGGCTGATGAGGCCGTAAGAGTAGAACGGCGCTTTGCTGAAATGTATGATAAAAACCCCAACATCACCCTGGAGGAGGTGAAGACTAACATTGAGCTCAGAGATTATATTGACAGCAACCGGGAGGTAAGCCCGTTAAGAAAGGCTAATGATGCAATCGTGCTGGACAATACGCACCTTTCTGAAAAAGAACAATTGCAGGCAGCGCTGAAAATCGTGCAAGGCCGAATGCAACCGGCGTAGTAGTCCGGTCTGATTAACGTTTCATCCCCGGCATCATCCTCCCTGCCGGCATCTTATTCATCATTTTCATCATGCCTTTCATCTGCTCAAACTGCTTTAGAAACTGATTGAGTTCCTGAATGTCTTTACCACTACCGGCGGCTATCCTTTGTTTACGGCTATTATTGAGTAGGTCAGGATTTTGACGCTCCTGTGGAGTCATAGAATTGATCATGGCCTCGATGCCTTTGAATGAGTCATCGTTAATATCCACATCTTTAATCTGCTTGCCCACACCGGGTATCATGCCCATCAGGTCTTTGAGGTTACCCATTTTTTTGATCTGCTGTATCTGGGTTTTGAAGTCTTCAAAGTCAAACTGATTTTTCCTGATTTTCTTTTCCAGCTTTCTGGCCTGCTCTTCGTCGAATTGCTCCTGTGCTTTTTCTACCAGGCTCACGATATCCCCCATACCCAGAATACGCTGTGCCATCCGCTCCGGATAGAATACATCGAGTGTATCCATCTTCTCTCCACTGCTGACAAACTTAATGGGTTTCTTTACGGTGTATCTGATAGAAATTGCTGCACCACCACGTGTATCACCATCCAGTTTGGTGAGCACCACCCCCGAAAAGTCAAGTTTTTCATTGAATGCTGCAGCCGTGTTCACCGCATCCTGTCCCGTCATGCTGTCCACTACAAACAGGATTTCACCGGGATTAACAGCCTTCTTGATACCCGCTACTTCATTCATCATCACTTCGTCGATGGCCAGTCGGCCGGCTGTATCTATAATGATGACATTTTTATTTTTTGCCCTGGCTTCCTTAATTGCATTTTCGGCGATAGCGATTGCATTCTTATTTTCAGGCTCGCTGTATACTTCTACACCTATTTGCTCACCTAAAACTTTTAACTGGTCTATAGCTGCAGGGCGATACACGTCTGCCGCAACCAGCAGTGGGCTTTTGGCTTTTTTGGCCTTCAGGTAATTAGCCAGTTTGGCGCTGAAAGTGGTCTTACCACTACCTTGCAGACCTGCAATCAATATGATAGCCGGATTGCCCGTAATATTGAATGTAGCTTCTTCTCCTCCCATCAGTGCGGCCAGTTCGTCCTTCACGATCTTTACCATCTGCTGGCCCGGGCTTACGGCATTCAATACCTTTTCGCCGAGTGCTTTATCCTTTACAGTATCAGTAAATTCCTTGGCTATCTTATAGTTTACGTCTGCATCCACCAATGCGCGGCGAATTTCCTTTACGGTTCCCGCGATATTCAGTTCTGTAATTCGCCCGTGCCCTTTTAGGTTCTTAAAGGCACTGTCCAGCTTTTCACTTAAAGATTCAAACATATCAGTTGCTTATTTTCAGGCGGCAAATTTAAGGTTTTCGTGGTTGGTTTTGCCAGTTGAGGTTTGCAGCCTGCAAGTCAGGAGTTTAAATGTTATTTATCTGGATTAGAGTAGCTCCAATCCAATGTGTTACCAGGACGTTTCAGCCATTTTATTGATCTTTCGGATCCCAGCTGAAGTTCTTCTGAGAAACGACATATCCGTTGGGGCGCGTTACTGTAACAATGCCTCCGCCATTAAATAAGTCGTCAATTTCGATCTGCACCTGGTCGCCGGGTTTTGTTTCGGGTATGTCGTAGGCTTTGGTGCCTTTCCAGTTGTCCGTACGGCTGCTCAGGTAGAGTCTATATCCTTTGATAGTGTGTTGTGGCAGTCCGATGTTTCCAAAAGCTGTTACTGTTAGTTTCCCCTTCTTCCATGTGCTTAGGGTTTGTACCTCGATTGGAGAAGTGTATTCCCTCAATACTCTCATCGATGGCTTGGGATTGCCATACATATCGTAGATACCGTGCACACGCCTTCTGTACTTATCCTCGTCTTTTGTGCCGGGATAATGGGTGCGGTAATCGGTAAGGTCAAAGTAAATAGCGCCTTCTACAAAAGGCCGGCTTTCGTACATAGCCATGTGGTAGATGATATCTTCCAGCCTTCTCTGGTCGCCACCTCTGAAATTAGGTTCGCACAGCCCAAATTCGGAGATGAAAAAAGCGTGCGAAGGGTAAGTGGCATGAATACTGTCCAGATAAGCGCCAATGCGTCCGGTAGGCAATTGCCACCAGCTTCCGCCATATTCATTCATCATCAGGTAATCACCTTCGGCAGCTGCATCAGGAGAGAAGTTTGGAGAGTTATAAAAGCCCCATGTGAGAGAGTTGCTCACATAGGCAGTGTATCGGGTAGGGTCCATCTTTCGGGATTGGTCGATCAGTTTGCCGATCATTTGTTTTATGTCTGCATCCCTACCGCGCAGTTCGTTCCCTACACCCCATGAGAAGATACTGGTATGATTGTACAGTGTATGAATCATAGTTTCCAGTTGCCGTGTAGCCACTTCAAGGATTGTATCATTTCCGGGGGTTTCTGGTCCCCAGAGCGGCACCTCCTGCTGTATCAGAATGCCATTTCGATCGCAGAAGTCGTAAAATACTTCGCTCTGCTGAAAGTGCTGTCGGGTAAAGATGCTGTTGACATCTTTCATTAGTTTTCCCATCGCGCGGATGACACTGTCGGGTTCTGCAAATCCATAATCCGGATTTGAGCCTGCAGTCCACTCCACTCCCATAAGTTTCACGTGCTCGCCATTAAGATAGACCTTACCATCTTTCAGTTTTAATTCTTTGAAACCGATTACAGTGCTGATTTTATCTGTTGCTTTCTTACCTGAATAAACGGTTACTTCCACTTTGTACAGATTGGGAAAGTCGAAGTGCCAGAGATGAATATCAGGCAATGTGATATTTGTTTCTGCTGTGCTTCCCGTCCATTCCGGAGTAACCGACTGGTTAAACACTACTTTCCGGGTAGGCTGGTTTTCTTCAGTGATGGTGACGGCCCAAGTGAGTTTTGCCGGCTTATCAAATCCCAGCTTCAGGTTAAGTTTCCCGCTCTTGAAGTCGGAAGTTACGGTAGGTGTAGCATGGATGAAGGCAGCCGCAGGTTTATCGCTTACAATGAGTTGAGCAGGGCGAATGATGCCTCCATCATTAGGCCAGTCGAAGGAACTGCCAAACGGTACTTTATAATTTGAATAGGAATTATTGACCATTACTCTCAGCACATTTTCTTTTCCGAAATTGATATGCCCATTCAGGGGTATAGTGATTTTGTTAAACCCATCGCCTGCGTTTTCTGCTATCTTTTTACCGTTCAGAGTAAAGATTGAGGAATGGTTGATAGCGCCGAATTCAAGCACTATTTGCTTATGCTTCCAGGAAGCCGGTACATTAAATGTTTTCTGATACCATCCCCATCCATAGTGGTTCTGGTATTTGTCTTCCACATTCCAGGTGTGGGGCAGAGTTACGATCCTTGCATCGGGCAGTGGCTGGCCGATATCGACTTTTGTACCATCAGGGTAGATGGCAAACTGCCAGTTGTCATTGAATGAGATCGTGTCTCTTTGCGCGTAGAGTGTATGGCTCAGAAATAAAAGAAAAGCAAAAGTGAGGAAAGTGTTTATTTTCATTACAGGTATTAGTTGTGTGAATGGGTGATTAAGGTAAAGGTTTGAATACAGGTAGCGGGTCTTTGTGAATGAGTGTCTTAAAGATTTGCATTGCTTCTTTATCGTCGTATTTGATGATCAGGTCCATAAGTCTCTGCATCATTTTAGATGTGATCTTTCTGGTTCCTTTCTGCCCGAAGATATTGTGCATTTCGTTAGTATC
>JACFNA010000082.1 GCA_019455085.1 Chitinophagaceae bacterium | reverse complement strand
GACGGAGTTAGGCTGAATATGATTGGGATGATAAATGTGGAGAATTTTGTAGCGGCCATATCGATTGCCCATGAATTAAAGATAGAGGATGAAAAGATAAAAGCAGCAGTAGCCGCTTTTCGCGGAGTGAGGAGGAGGTTTGAATATGTGATTCATCCTGCTGAGGTAAGGCAGTCGGGCAGGGATGTGGTTTACATTGATGATTATGCACATCATCCAGGCGAACTGAAAGCAATGATCAATGGTGTGAGGGGCCTGTTTAACGACAGATGGATGACAGTAATTTTTCAGCCACATCTTTACTCTCGTACACATGATTTTTATAAGGAGTTCGCTGCGGCACTCTCGATTGCAAACAGGGTGGTGTTATTACCTGTTTATCCTGCGCGTGAATTGCCTATGCCGGGCGTTACGTCTCAGTTGATTGCGGAAGCAATGGATCACGACAGGGTAATGGTAATGAATAAAGAAGATTTGCTGAAGTGGCTTGGGTCAGATTATTTGAATGGGCTTCCACATGCAGTTGGCGGGGATGTGCTGATTACAGCGGGAGCGGGTAATATTGATCAGTTAGTGAATTCTATCAGAGAAATAATTTTAAATCATTAAAAAATGCCGGATATGAAGAAGAAATTTCCTGCGTGGTTGAAACTGACAGTATGGATGCTGACAGCTGCCGGCATTCTGATTATCACAGCATCGGCTATTGGAGGGAAAGACAGAAAACAAATCGCGGAGATTCAGATAAGAATTAGCGGAAAGGGTAATCATTTGTTTATAAATGAAGCACAGGTTGCCAGACTTCTGGAAAAAGCTGCGTCAGGTTCGCTCAGGAATCGATTGGTAAGAGACCTGGATATGAACTATCTGGAAGACGAATTGCGGAAGAATGCCTGGGTAAAGTCGGCTGAATTGTATGTGGACAATAACAACATTCTGCGGGTGAATATAGAGGAGCGAAATCCGGTGGCAAGAGTATTTGATACCAAAGGTGACTCCTGGTATTTCAGTGATGAGTCAGAGGTTTTGCCGCTTAGTAGTTTGTATGCTGCCCGTGTGCCTGTATTTACGGGGTTCCCTTCATCCGGGAAGAAGATGAGTGGAGAAGACAGTGTTTTAATGCAATCTGTGGTGGCGGTTTCGGAATATTTACTCGATCATCCGTTTTGGATGTCTCAGATTGATGAGGTAACAATTACCCCTTCCGGGAAATTTGAAATGATTCCTAAACTGGGAGAGCAGATTATACGGTTTGGAAATGGTGAGGATGTGATGGAGAAATTTAGCAAGCTGCTGGCGTTTTACAGACAGGTGCAGTCAAGAACCGGATGGAATTGGTATTCTGTGATAGATGTACAGTATAAAGGACAGGTAGTGGCAGAGAAAAAAGATGCGGCTGAGATAAAAGCAGATTCACTGGCGGCATTGCGAATAATGAAATCTATTGTGGAAGAGGCAAGAAGGAAATCAGAGGATTCCACTCGCATACAGCTTCCTTCAAAAGAAACTAATGGACCGGGCGTCATAACTACGCAGGAACGTGATGAACCCGAAATTATCCAGACTGTAACTCCACAGAATGCAGGTAACCCCCAACCTTTTGACCCGGCTCCGGAGGCAGAGAGTAACCGTAAGGAAGAAAAGGAAGCGCCTCCGAAAGCAAACCGCCCGGCCACCGTGGTACCTAAAAAGCAACCATTGGTAAAACAGGAAGTGAAGCAACAGGGTGAGAAGAAGAAGGAAGAAAAAAATGAGGAGATAAAGGAAGAGAAGAAGATACCTAAGGCAATAATGCCATCGAAAAATGAAACAGAGCAAACAAACCAATAAAACATACACAATCACATCGCAGGCAACTGCATAAAAATCAACAATTATGAACAACGAAAATCCAATTATTGTAGGGCTTGACATAGGGACTACAAAAATTGCTGCAATCGCAGGAAGAAAAAATGAGTATGGTAAGCTCGAAATTCTGGGCTTTGGAAGAGCTGCCAGCAATGGGGTTCAGCATGGAATGGTGCTGAATATTGACCAGACAATCAAAGCTATTGAAGCTGCTCTTGAAAATTGCCGTGCAAGCAATCCGAGCCTTCCGATAAAGGAAGTATATGTAGGGATTGCCGGCCACCATATTAAGAGTCTGCAAACCAGAGGCGACATTGTAAGGCAGGACACTGAAGAAGAAATCTCACAGGCTGATATCGATCAGTTGATCAGAGACCAGTACAAAACGTATATACCTGCCGGTGACCGTATCCTGGATGTGATTCCTCAGGAATTCACGGTAGATAATTTCCAGAATATCCCTGACCCTGTGGGATACAGTGGGGTGAAGGTGGGAGCCAACTTTCATATCATTACAGGCGATAAGAACGCAATTAAAAATATCAACAGAAGTGTAGAACGCGCAGGATTAGAAATTAAAGATTTGGTGTTACAGCCATTAGCCTCTGCAGCTGCTGTAATGAATGAGCATGATCTGGAAGCAGGAGTGGCTATCGTGGATATCGGTGGCGGTACCACAGACCTTGCAATTTATTATGAAGGTATCATCAAGCATACGGCTGTTATTCCGTTTGGTGGTGAGAACATCACCATGGATATCAAGAGTGGGCTTGGGGTATTGAAGACACAGGCAGAGCAGATGAAGATCCAATTTGGAAGTGCGCTTGTAAATGAAACAAAGGCTAATCAGTTCATTACAATCCCCGGGTTGAGAGGGCTGGAGCCTAAAGAAGTGAGTGTAAAAACACTTGCAGGAATTATTCAGGCAAGGATGGCAGAGATTCTTGATTTCGTATCCTATCACCTGAAGCAGATAGGGCTTGAGAGAGCATTAAACGGAGGCATCATCCTTACCGGTGGTGGTTCACAATTAAAGCACCTGATTCAGCTTACAGAGTATCAGACAGGGTTAAATGCACGTATAGGTCTGCCCACCGAGCATCTTGCTTCGGGCCACATAGAAGAGTTAGCTAAGCCGATGTATTCAACCTGTCTGGGACTGATCCTTAAAGGGTATAATGATTATGAGAATAAGCGCAGGAAGTTTGAGAAAGACTTTTTGAAGGTGGAGGTGTCAGGTGTGCCTGAGGCTCCGCAGGAAGAAGTGCTTGAAACGGCGAAGAAAACTTCGAAGAGAAAAACCCTGAAAGATTTCTTAGACAGTTGGAAAATAGGCCTCATCGACCTGTTCAAGGAAGAAGAGGATGCTAAATTATAATCTAAAGTGACATTTAACTTACTAACCAAAAAATAATTTACACATGATACAGTTTGATCTGCCTAAAGAGCAATCCTCCATCCTTAAAGTAATAGGGATTGGTGGTGGAGGCGGTAATGCAGTGAACCACATGTTCGGACAGAATATTGAAGGAGTGAATTTTATTATCTGCAATACAGATGCTCAGGCGTTAGCCCATAGTAATATTCCCAATAAGATTCAGTTAGGCCCAACGCTTACCCAGGGACTGGGTGCTGGCGCCAATCCTGAAATCGGAAGGGAAGCTACCAGGGAAAGTCTCGATGAAATCAGAAAGATATTAGAAGTGAATACCAAGATGGCTTTTATTACTGCCGGAATGGGTGGTGGCACCGGTACCGGCGGAGCTCCTATTGTAGCGAAGATTTGTAAGGAACTGGGGATTCTGACAGTGGGAATTGTAACAACTCCGTTTGCGTATGAGGGTAAGAAGCGGTTTGCGCAGGCAATGGAAGGAATCGAAAACCTGAAGAGCCAGGTGGATACACTACTGGTGATAAGCAATGATAAACTCAGGCATCAGTTTGGTAACCTGACAGTAAAAGCAGCATTTAATAAAGCAGATAATGTACTGGCTACTGCGGCGAAGTGTATTACTGATGTGATAAATAGCACTGGTCAGATCAATGTCGATTTTGCCGATGTATGCACAGTGATGAAGAATGGGGGAGTAGCCATACTCGGGAGTGCTGAGGTGGAAGGAGAAAACAGAGCACAAAAAGCAATTGAACAGGCGCTGAATTCGCCATTGCTCAATGACAATGATATCAGAGGGGCCAGATGGATACTGATTAATATTAATTCTGCTGAAGGCGAGCATGAGTTCACCATGGACGAGGTGGATATTATTCAGACCTATCTGCTTAGCAAAGCCGGGGAGAATACAGATGTGATAATGGGGCTGGGATATAATAATGATCTTCAGAATAAGATTGGTATCACACTCATCGCTACCGGATTTGAGAACAAAGAGAATGAAGGCGAGCAGCAGAGCGCGAAACCGGAGAAGCTCGAGCCTGAAAAAGAGGTGCTGGAGCTAAAGCCTATGGAAAAGAAGAATATAGTGCAACCGCTCTTTGTGTTTGACCAGGAGGTGAAGGAAGAGCCAAAGATGGAGGTGCAGGAAGTGGAGAAGCCGGAGGCGACCGGGCTTATCAAGTCTGAAATCATTGCGGCATTGCAGGAGGAATCAGAGGAGTTGATTGAGGAAGAACTGATGCCGGAAATTATTGGGGAAGAGGCTAAGCCTGAAGAGAAAGAGGAAGATGCCGTGGAAGAAAGGGAAGTGCTCTATTTTGAATTAAATAGTGAAGGTGAGATTTCAACACCGATAGAACTGAATCTTTCCACGAATAAAGAGGATGATTTGTTGAAAACAGAAGATAAATCAGAGGAGAAAAGACAGGATGAATCCGGACAGTCCGGAAGTTTTCTGGCGAAGCCGGCTCAGATTTATGTGGAGGAAAGGCCATTAAAAGATTCCATTATCTTTGAGAACCCTTCTGCTATACAAAGTAATAAGACGGAAGAAGATCCATCTGATGAAATGCAATTAGTAGAAAAGAGTTCCAATAATACGACGGAGCCGGTTGATGAACCAAAGGTGAGTCAAACACAGCCCATCATGACTTCAGATGTTGAGGAACCGCCGATGGTGGACAAAACAGATGATTTAAGGCGCCGGGCTACGGAGCGAATTGAAAAATTAAGGAGGTTATCCTTTAATGTCAATGCTGCTGATCCAAATAATGAGTTTGAAACTGTTCCTGCCTATCTCCGTCGTAATTTGGAATTGCATAATTCAATTGCCAACGTAGAAACATTCTATAGTAATTACACAGTCAGGTCCGACGAGAATAACCAGGTTGAAATTAGTAGCCTTAATAACTACCTCTCAGGCAAGAAGCCTGATTAGTTCATGGATTTTTGTTGATTTTTTTGTTGAGATGTGTATTGTTACCCCGGTACCTTTTGGTTTCGGGGTTTTTGTTTGGCTCAGGGCCGGTATCTACTTCTTATGAAAGTTTACCAGGCTCAGGTCGGGTTGTGCAAGTTTGAGCACCTTGAGAAACATATTTGTTTTAGTTCTGCTGATTCCTTCGATTTTGGAAATACGTTCGTTCAGTATGTACACAAGGTGGTCGTTGTCGCGACACATTACGTCCATCTCCAGGTCGAAATCGCCTGAGGTGAGCGCAAGGAAACTCACCTCCTTCAGTTCTTGGAGCTTTGCAGCAACACTGCCGATTAGTTTGGAAGCCGACACTGATATTAAAATTTGCGCATATACCTGGAATCCGACTCTACCTGTATTTACGCGTCCTATTATTTGAATAGTTTTATCGTCAAGGAGCTTGCTGACGCGCGTTCTTACAGTGCTAATCGACACCCCAAGATGGTCAGCCATGTCTGTTAATGACATCCTGCCATCCTTTTGCAGAAGGCTTAATATAGAGAAATCAAGTTCGTCGAGGTCTATCTCACTATTACTGAATTTAGGCTCATCGTTTTTCATTGATGAAAATTAGTATAATTATTCTAAAGAATAATATTGCACTGCGTCATATATTTACCTGGGAGCGACCTTGTTTTTACGAATAGTTTTAATGGTAAGAAACAAGAATTGGTAATTGGAGAGGATTGGTTAGCTGCTTAGGAATTCCCCAGTTGATTCCAAAGCACCCTCCATCTGATAAATACGTAGCTGATGTCGTTTCTTTGGTAGCAAGTTGAGAGTAGAGATCTTCCCTCGATAGTGACGAACAATAAAACCGGTTACTTTACCTTTTTGAACATGATAACATATCCACAGAGTTCTTTCCTCTTCTTGTTGTTCGATACCTGAACTGTTTTCAGAACGTGGTATTCGGTGCTCTTCGGGATATAAGGGAACATGATCACGTTACTTTCAATTCCATTTTTGACGTAAGCCACCTGGCGTTCTACCCAGTCATACATTCTGGCTTCGAAGAGTTTGCTTCCATGATCGCCTATAAAGGCAAACTGATACCACGTGCCATCGGTGAGCGGCACAATAATCGGCATTTCATATTGGCTTTCCATCGTCATGGTAGCCTCTCTTACAACAATAAAACCCTTCTGAGCGAGAAATTCTTTCAGGCTGTCGGCCTGCTGCTTTAATGTGGAGTCGAAACAGGCTTTCTGAACAATTCGATTTTGCGAAAATGCCGAATTAAAAATTGCACACAGAAATATGGTGGTTAGGAATAGCCTTATGAAAAGACTATTAAATTGGGGTAAGGTAAACCGTGTAACCAACTTTTCCTTGTTTTGGGGGTATAAGCAAATTTAGAGGGTACTTTGTAAATCGAATCAGTTAAACAAAATATCTCCTGCTAATAAACGGAATTTATAAAAAGTTATTGCATAAAAGATTTTAAAAATACGTTGCTAAAAAGATATAACTATCTGGTAAACAGAAGGCTATATCAAACGAAAATGGAACTTCTGTTCCGGATTTGTTCTTTATCGGGGAATATTGTGCACGCGTAGCCTTCAGGGCTATTTTTTGAAAAAGTAAACGCCGTTTGCCTGAGCCGTAGGTGTTATGGTCAGATCGTTGATACACACATGTTCGGGAAGTGAGGTGCAATATAGAATGGCCTGTGCTATATCTTCTCCTGATAGAGGTGTAAATCCTGTATAGGTCTGAGCGGCTTTATCATTATCACCCTTGAAGCGAACCAGTGAGAACTCTGTGTCCACTGCGCCGGGTTTTATATTGGTTACTTTGATATGATGTGGCAGCATATCCGTTCTCATTCCTTCGGAAATTGCATTCACGGCTGATTTGGTGGCGCAGTAGATATTGCCACTTTGATATACGAAGTCGCCTGCTATCGAGCTGATATTAATGATATGCCCTCTGTTGTTCTTAATCATCACAGGGATGACTGCTTTTGACACATATAACAACCCTGTGACATTGGTTTCTATCATTGTTTCCCAATCGTGAAGATGTGCATCATTAAAAAGGTCTTTTCCCAAAGCCAGTCCGGCATTATTCACCAGGATATCTATATTTTTCCACTCATCAGGAAGGTTGTAAATCGCGTCGAAGACTGTATTCTTATCTGAGACATCAAAAGGAAGTGTAAGCACTTTGATTGCATGATTTCCGGTGAGTTCATTTTTAATTGCTTCCAGCCTCTCTTCGCGCCTCCCATTAATAATGAGATGATCGCCCGCACTGGCAAATGCTTCAGCGCATGCTTTTCCGATTCCTGAAGTAGCGCCGGTAATAAAAACAATTCTGTTCATATTGATTAAGTTGATTGAAATCTGTTATTCAAAATTAATTTCGTTTGGATCCGATACCACAATAATTCTTTCAGCAAGAGAATCGTACAGAAAATCTTCCTCTTCTATTTTTGTCAGGAAGCTGATGAGGCTGTCATAAAATCCTTCCGTATTCATAATAATGATTTTCTTACTGTGGATGTGTAGCTGGTTCCATGTAAGCATTTCAAAAAATTCATCCATAGTGCCGAATCCACCGGGCAGAATCAATGCTGCATCTCCATTTTCATAAAGTAATTTCTTACGTGTATGCATATCTTCTACCTCTATCATTTCTGTAAGCCCCGGATGGGAGTGCTCGATACCTGCAAGAATGGTAGGCATAATCCCGATTACCCTGCCTCCCCTATCGAGAACTGCATTGGCAATGGCACCCATCATTCCTTTGTTGCCGCCACCATACACCAAAGTGATGTTGTGCAGGGCAATCAGATGTCCGAGTTGGGTGGCATGGATTGTATATTTGGGATTCTTTCCGGGTTTGGAACCGCAAAAAACTGTGAGCCTTTTAATTTTCATGTTTATATTTACTTCTTCAAAGCTTTCAGGGCTTAAAAATAGTAAATACTCACCTTTTCATATTTTATATTCTTATGTCGCCTGCCGTACTGCTCTCCTTTATCATCGGATATTTTCTGATGTTGATTGTTGTATCCTATCTAACCTCCAGAAAATCTTCAGACAATGATACTTTCTTTATAGCGAACCGGTCTTCAAAGTGGTATCTGGTGGCATTTGGAATGATCGGTACTGCATTGAGCGGGGTTACCTTCATTTCTGTACCGGGTGAGGTGGGAAATGCAGCAGGCTCCCAATTTCGGTATTTTCAATTTGTACTGGGTAATGCAGTAGGTTATGTGATTGTGGCTTTTATACTGTTGCCCCTGTATTACAGGATGCATTTGATCTCTATTTATGAAGTAATAAAAAGGGCTTTGGGCAATGTGAGCCACAAATCAGCGGCTGCGATCTTTCTGGTGTCGCGGACAATAGGCTCGGCTTTCAGATTATATCTTGTAGCTATTGTATTGCAGCGATTCATCTTTGATGAAATGGGAGTGCCTTTCTGGCTGACGATTGTCATTTGTCTTTTACTCATTTGGGGATATACGTTCAAAGGTGGGCTTAAGACTATTATTATAACGGATACGCTTCAAACTTTTTTTCTGGTGTCGGCGGTAATTCTATCCATCTATTTTATAGTTTCCAGCCTCGATATGAGTGTCGGGGAGGCTTACACTGCGATTAAGGATAGTGATTACTCGAAAATATTCTTCACAGATAATTTTGTAACCAATAAGTTTCACTTTAGTAAACAATTTATTGGGGGCATCTTCGTAACCATCGGGATGTTTGGCCTGGACCAGGATCTGATGCAAAAGAACCTCAGTTGCAAGAACATCAGAGAGGCGCAGAAAAATATGCTGAGCTTCACCGGGATATTTGTTATTATTAACCTGTTTTTCCTCAGTGTGGGTGCATTATTATATATATATGCAACTCGGGAAGGTATTCCGATGCCACTGGATCATGCAACTGGCTTGCCACGCACCGATTATCTCTTCCCCGAGATTGCGTTAAATCACTTTAAGGGGGTACCGGCTGTAGTGTTTATGCTGGGGCTTACTGCGGCTACCTTTGCTACCACCGATTCCGGGCTTACTGCGCTGACGACTTCATTCTGCGTGGATTTTCTGCATTTTGGAAATAAAACAAGGACTGAAAAAGAATTAGTAAGGATTCGTACGCTTGTGCATATTGGCTTTTCAGTATTGATCCTGCTGGTTATTCTGTTGTTCAATGCAATTAATAACGCAGCCGTGGTGACAGCCATCTTTAAAGTGGCCACCTATACGTATGGGCCACTGATAGGCCTCTTTGGGTTTGTGTTGTATGCCAAAGGGAGATTTGTATTTGATAAGATGACACCACTGGTGGTGATTGCAGCGCCATTGATTACCTTTTTTATTGATAAGTATTCCAAAGAGCTGTTTGGCGGATATGTATTTGCAGAGGAATTGATTATTGTGAATGGTTTATTGACTTTTATCGGACTACTTATATTCTCCAGGAGAAAGACAGCAGACGAAAAACTGGTTGCCGATGGAAATAGTTAGTAATAGTGCAGAAGTGTACGCAGCCAGATATACCTCTCCGACAGATGCCTTGATATCGGAAGTGGAACAGTACACAATGCAGCATCACGCCCATGCGCACATGTTGAGCGGTGCTGTTCAGGGAAAATTACTTGAGGCTATCAGCCGTATGCTGCACCCGAGGCGGATTTTGGAGATTGGTACTTTTACCGGATATTCGGCATTGTGCCTTGCTCAGGGGCTTTCAGATGACGGTGTGCTGCATACCATTGAGATCAGGGAGGAAGATGCCGCTCTGGCCGCGTCTTTTTTTGCGAGATCTTCACATAAGAACCGGATAATTTTGCACAGGGGAAATGCGTTAGATATTATTCCCGGGTTGAAGGAAGATTGGGATCTGGTGTTTATTGATGCAGACAAAACCGGATATATTGATTATTACGAATTAACTTTACCGATTCTGAAAGCAGGGGGTGTCGTGCTGGCCGATAATGTGTTGTTTCATGGCGAAGTGCTTGAAGAGGTTATCAGAGGAAAGAGTGCTAAAGCCATTCAGGCATTTAACGACCATGTGGCGGCAGATGTGCGGGTGACACAGGTGCTGCTTACTGTGCGGGATGGGCTGATGTGGATCATGAAAAAATAATGAGGAATTGATATTTATGTACAGGTTGCTTGTTGCCATAATGTTTTTGTTTGCGGTTTCCAAAGCCGTTGGGCAGAGAATGAGCACACCCGAGTATATAGAAAAGTATAAGCAGATTGCAATTGAAGAAATGATTCGCACTCGTGTACCCGCGTCAATAACGCTCGCACAGGGAATACTGGAATCGGAGTCGGGAAATAGTGTACTTGCTCAGAAGTCAAATAACCATTTTGGAATCAAGTGCAAGAGCGATTGGACAGGCCCTTCAGTGAGCCATGATGATGATAAGAAAGGTGAGTGTTTCAGAGTATATGAGTCGGTAGAGGAATCATTTCGTGACCATTCTGATTTTCTGAGGTCGAGAGAATGGTATCAGCCGTTGTTCAATTTAGATATTACCGATTATGAAGGATGGGCAGTAGGGCTCAAGAAGGCCGGATACGCTACCAATCCGCAATATGCGACGCGATTGATTGATATAATTCAGAAGTATGACCTGAATCAGTTTACAATTGCCGGACTCATCCACACACCCGGAATGGATGGTTCCTTTGCTTCGCACAAAGTCATGGAGCCTCAGCATGTATTACCAGCAATTAGTGAGGAAGGCGAAAACGGCTGGTATGTATTTCGTGTAAATGGAGTAAAGGCCATCAGCGCATCTGCACAGACTTCTCTTCTTGCAATTGCCACTCATTTCGATATCCGCCTGAAAAAACTTCTTGAATATAATGATCTGACAAAAGACGGATTACTGGATAAGGCTCAGAATATTTTTCTGGAAAAGAAAAAGCCAGAGGGTGATCGCAATGTGCTCATCACAGAGCGCGTGCAGACCCTTTACGATATTTCTCAGGAAGAAGGGGTGCAATTGGCATCTCTTCTTAATTGGAACAAAAATTATGTGCATGAGAATATTGCTATAGGCATTAGGGTATTGCTAAGGCCCCAGACCGGCGAAGAGGCCTCCGGTACACGTGCAAGAGCGGATGTAGGAGATACTTCCGGACAGACCGCCTATCATGAAGTGGAAGCAAAGGAAGGCCTGTTTGCCATTAGTAAGAAATACGGCGTCACCATATCGCAAATTAAAGAGTGGAACAATCTTACCGGTGATAAACTTCAGGTTGGACAAAAACTTATTATCTACAAATGACCCATCAAATTCAGGTACACGATAAGAAATTTGTACCCTACCTTAATACAGAGCAGCTCAATGAACAAATAACCCGAATCGCATCGGAAATAAACAGGGATTATGAAGGGAAGAAGCCTTTGTTTATTGTAATACTCAACGGGGCATTTATGTTTGCATCTGACCTTTTCAAAAAACTGGATATAGAGGCTGAAATCTGTTTCATCAAACTTGCCTCGTACAAGGGAGTGAAGTCGACCGGAAAAGTAATTACAGCTATTGGCCTGGATGCTGAACTCTATGATCGCGATGTAGTAATTGTGGAAGACATTGTGGATACGGGAAAGACACTAAGTCAGTTTTTACCTCAACTGAGCCATCATCATCCCAAGTCGCTTAAAATCGCTGCGTTGCTTCATAAGCCTGAGGCTTTGCAGTATGATATTAAGATAGATTATTTAGGATTTGTAATTCCTAACAAGTTCGTGTTAGGATATGGGTTAGATTATGATGGCTTAGGCAGGAATATCGACTGCATCTATCAACTGGTAGAATAAATTTTCGGCTTTATTAGTTTCAATAATTTAAGATGAGAAATAGATTCAGATTTCTTTTAGCAGCCCTTCTTGGCTTGGCTCTGGTGCGTTGTAATTCGGGAAAACATGAGTTGATGCTGGTAGGAACTTATACCAATACGGACAGCAAAGGGATTTATGTATTTGATTTTAATTCCTCAGATGGCACCCTTACCGAGTTAAGCACTATGGAAGGCATTGAGAATCCTTCGTATGTAACCTCATACGGTGATCGTGTGTATGCAGTGAGTGAAACCGGTAAAGGAACTCCCGGAAGCATTTTCTCATATAAGTTAGACAGAAAGAGTGGAGCACTCACATTGCTGGGAAGCCAGTTGACCGGAGGTGATGATCCCTGTTATGCGGAAGCAGATAGTTCGGGAAGCTTTGTTGCCGTGGCAAATTACTCAGGAGGCAGTGTGGCCTTGTTCAGAGCTGATAGCAAAGGTGCATTGGAAAATGAAAAGCAGTTAGTGCAACATATAGGTAGTGGAGCCGATCCGGAACGCCAGCAGGGGCCCCATGCCCACCAGGCAGTTTTCACACCTGATCAAAGTTATTTGTTAGTGCCGGATCTTGGGAAGGACAGGGTTATGATCTACAGATTCGCACGGGGAGCGGATGTGAATCTGATGTATTCCGGAGAAGTAGTTTGTGATCCGGGAAGTGGGCCCAGACATCTTGCTTTTCATCCATCCGGCAAGTGGTTTTATCTTATAAATGAGCTAAAACCGGTGATAGAGGTGTATCAATTTGATAAAGGGCAGGCTACATTTTTGCAGCGAATTCGTACCACTGCTGCTGCGGAAGGGAATAATGATGGTGCCGAAGTGAAAGTTTCGCCTGATGGCAAATTTCTCTACTCTTCACAAAGGAGAGATGA
>JACFNA010000081.1:12071-13006 GCA_019455085.1 Chitinophagaceae bacterium | reverse complement strand
ATTGCAATGCATCAATAAATTCCTGAATCTCGCCATTCATGACATCATCAAGATTATACACTGTCATTCCAATACGATGATCGGTCACCCTTCCCTGAGGATAATTGTAGGTACGAATCTTTGCTGATCGGTCGCCTGTACTGACAAGACTTTTTCTGCGGCGCGCAATTTCTTCTTCCTGCTTACGCACCTGTTCTTCGTACAATTTTGTACGCAACATCTGCATTGCTTTTTCACGGTTGGCCAACTGGCTTCTTTCTGTCTGACACATCACAACCACCCCGGTTGGAATATGGGTGAGCATTACTTTCGTTTCAACTTTGTTTACATTTTGTCCACCGGCTCCACCGCTTCTGGCTGTCTCCATTTTTACATCACTTTCTCTTATCTCCACATCCACTTCATCTGCTTCCGGCATTACGGCCACTGTTGCAGCGCTCGTGTGCACACGTCCGCTGGCTTCCGTGTCCGGAACCCGTTGTACACGATGCACACCACTCTCAAACTTAAGGGTACCATATACATCGTCTCCTTTCACTTCCAGTTGCACTTCCTTGTAACCGCCCACCGTTCCTTCATTCTCACTCAGGATTGCAATCTGCCATCCTTTATTCTCGCAATATCGGGAGTACATTCTCAACAAATCCCCTGCAAATAAAGAAGCTTCATCTCCACCGGTACCTGCTCTGATTTCCAGGATACAGTTGCGCTCATCCTGTGGGTCTTTGGGTATTAACAGTTGGCGAATTGCACTTTCAAGCTTTTCCTTTTCTTCTTCCAGTCCCGGCAACCCTTCTTTTGCCAGGTCACGCATCTCCTCATCATCGCCGGCTAATACCTCTTTGTTAAATTCAATATCCTCTAATATTTTCAGGTATTGTTTACGGGCATCTACAATTTTTTCGAGATCGCGATACTCTTTGCTGAGCAGGCGA
>JACFNA010000081.1:0-12061 GCA_019455085.1 Chitinophagaceae bacterium | reverse complement strand
ATAGCGCTTATTATCATTTACTACTTCCGGGTTGGTCAGGGCTACTCCCAATTCGTCGAACCGCGCTTGTATAGCTTCCAGTTTATCAAGCATACTAATTTAAAACAGCTTTTAGGTCGGCAAAGGTAATTCAAATGAGCCTTTTTGAATGTATAAGCCTTCAATTGAACCTATTAATAATTTGAGGTACTCCTGAAGCCCGAAGGGCCTGGATCTGAATAGCCTTCGGTTAAGCAGGGAGGATTTAGAATCAACCCTTTCAGAGTTGGAATAACGATTCATCTGTTACCCCGGGCCTGGCCGGAAGTTCTTATCGTTATAGGCCCTCCGGGCTAAAGTAAAATTTTCACTTACCGGCACCTCAAATTATTAATTAGCCCACAAAAGTCAGTACATTTTCACGCCATCTGTTCAAAAACCTGAAGTGTCTTTAATTCTGAAAAGCCGGGGATATGCCACTTAAAATAAGTTTCAGTCATTCTTAATATCCGGCGCCTGAGATAACCATTTAGATTCAGCGAAGGGATAGGATTCCCTTCCTGCTCCGGATTAAAAAACTCCGAAATGCTAAGAAGTTCAGAATAAAGCTTATGAAAATCAGGGTCGCCGGGAATTGTCTGGTCTCTGAGTTCTTCCATAAATTTTCCTTCTTCGGGGTTAAAGTATAGGTGAGACGCTGAATGATTATTTACAAGCTTAAATCCAAGAAATTCTGTCAAAGTGAGGGAAAAGATAACCGGGATATCAGCAGCTTCCGAAAGCGTACACCTGTCAAGCAGGATCAGGGTCTTTTCAGCAAAATTATAAAGCTCCTCATTTTGCTCCTCATGACGGATTACTTTCTGCAATAGCTCCACAATAAACAACGCTACAGTGTTTCGGATTACATGATTTGAAACTTCTGAATACACATACGACCATGACGCTTCCTTAATTCGCTGGAGGTTTTTTAGTTCATTATGGTAGGCCTGAAGCGAAAGGATAGAAGCCGGCTGGTACAGATAGGCTGTAGATGATTTTCCCACTGTCCGCACGCCATTTATCAGATAGGACTGCAGCCCGAACAACTGAGTATAAACAGTAGCAATAATACTTGTATCTCCATACTTCACAGTCCGCAATACAATTCCGCGTGTTGAGAAAATCATAAGCCCAAAGGTCGTGCCTTCAGAAAGAATTACCACCAAAAACTTCTACCTGCATATTAAAAAATGTAATTTTAGGAATCATTTTATTCACCAGATTCAAACATCCGGCTATGCACTCTTTAAAAGGTATTGCCTTGTTTTTTGGAGGCCTTTGTATTGTTACGCTCCTGAAAGCACAGGATCGTCCATATTACCATACGAGTTTTATCCAGTCAACGGGCCATAGTGGCACTGGTGCCAATATTGACGTAAAGCATCACCGGTTTGATTGGGATATCGATCCCACTCAGGAAAAACGTATTTCAGGCAGCGTGACTACCTGGTTCGAAACTACTGAGAATAATGTAACGCAGGTCACCTTCGACCTCAACAAAGCGGCTTACGATAATAGCAACCTGGTTGTGAAATATCATGGTTCCACAGTTCCTCATTCCTTCCCCTCAAGTGGCAATCCTGACGTGCTGACTATTGACCTGCAATCCACACTTGCCAAAGGAGTGTTGGATTCCGTAACTATTTTTTACGATGGAACGCCTCCACCAAAATCCGGGAATGCACATGGTGCCCAATTGATTTCCAATGCGGGCTATCCTTTGTTCTATACCCTCTCAGAATCGTATGAAGACAAAGACTGGTGGCCCTGCAAAGCAGATATGCAGGACAAGATTGACAGTATTACAATCATCATCCACACACCTGAAGATTATACTCCGGCAGCAAACGGAGTCATCACCAGCACGATAATCGAAAACGGCACCAGGACAACTACCTTCAAGCACAAGTACCCCATTGCTTCTTACCTTGTGGGTATAGCTGTCACTCAATATAACATTTACGACAGGGGCACCGTAAATATTGGAGGCACCGACATGCCGGTAATGTACTACATCTCTAAAGGCCGCACCCCAACAGAACACCAACTGACCGTCTATGACGCATGTAAAGATGAATTGCAAATATTCAGTAACCTGTTCGGAGATTATCCTTATAAAAACGAAAAGTATGGCATGTACGAATTTGGTTTTAATGGGGGAATGGAGCACCAGACCTTCTCAGGGATGAGCTTTGGCGCATTCAACAGCGGAAGAATTGTGGCGCACGAACTGATGCACCAATGGTTTGGCAACAAAGTCACAATGGCCAACTGGCAGCACTTATGGCTCTCTGAAGGGTTTGCCCGTTATGGAGAAATTATAGCCTGCGAAAATGTGCCTCTCCTTGGAATAGACCCGGTGGATACCCGAAGAATTTTTAAATCAAGAGCAATGAGCGCTCCACTTAAAGATTATGGCTGCATCATTCCGGAATCTCTGATTGAAAACTCTAACACACTATGGGGCAGCACTTACGGCTCCACAGTGTACGAACGTGGCAGCATGGTGGTTTCCATGTTACGCACCTTATTGGGAGATGATAAATTTTTCCTTGCGTGCAGGAATTATCTGAATGACCCTAAACTTGCCTATGGTTCTGCGGTTACCGACGATTTACAGGCCCACATGGAGGCAGTGGTTCCCGGCCTGGATCTGACTGGTTTCTTCGAGTCCTTTGCAGTAGGGAACGGATACCCTGACTATTCGGGCGCCAACGCCATTCAATGGCAGGCTGTGGGTGCTGATAAAATCAGATTCGGCATTTACGGGCAATCGAAAAGTGCAGGATCCACTGTAGGTTATTATTCCACTGTAATACCGCTCAGAGTACAGGGCGATGGAGGTAAAGACACGTTAATTGTTTTATTTGACAGAGGAGTGGATGGTGTATCGGTTGGAGGCGACGGTGTCGTATTCGGTGGCACCCCTACTCCAGAAGTTTACCTTGGCTTTAAACCCACTTCAGTCAGCTTTGATCCTTACTCAATGAGTCTGGCTACCGGCGAGACATTACAAGGCGCACCCGTGGCTACAGATATAGAAAACTTTACTGTCAGGACAAATGGCGGCAAAAACACAGCTTCTCTGAAGTTATCAGAGGTAGATAATGTACGTCAGGTTGTTTTGGAAAAAAGTACAGATGGAAGCCACTTCAATCAGCTTAAAGAAATGACTCCTGAAGGAGCCGGATTATTTGGCGCAGAAGATGAAATACAATACACCACCGTCTATTACAAAGCAAGAGTCACATTAAAATCAGGCCAGACACTTTATTCGCAGATTATTAAAGTCACGGCACCTGAACGTGGCACCCAGGCAGTAATATTATCAAATCCTGCCAGGGGCATGCTAAAAGTAAAACTACCGATATATAGCGGAAAGCTGGATTACAGAGTAATTGACACTTATGGAAGAACGCTTTCCAAAGGTGTGGAATCTCCTGACCAATACATTCTGGAAATCGATATCCACTCACTCTCTACCGGTGTGTATTTCCTTCAACTCCAGGCTGAGGGAATGAAACAGGCTATACGGTTTATGGTAAACTAGTGTCAGAAAATTTGATTTTTGGAAGTGGTCTGATATCCATAAACTGCTGCTTTGGAATGCTACCAGTCTTTTTCAGGACGGCTTGAAGAAATTGGTGCCACCTTGCGCATCTTCTCCTGAAGTGCCTTTTCATTCTCCAGCAATGCCTTCAATTTGTCTTCAGCCTCCTTCTGAGATATTTTTGCAGGTTTTTGTGTAAGCGGCTGCTCCTGTTTCTTCTGATTTTTATTTTGTTTCTCTTCCTTCTTCTTCTCCGGCTGCTTTTGAGGGGGCTGCTGTTTTAAGAGCCTTTGCAAATTCTGCCGTGCAGCCTCATCACCGGGATTCAGCAGTAAAGCGTTTTTATAAGCTAATATACTTTCCTGCACTTTCTGCGCCTGCTGATAGGCCACTCCCTTATTATAATAGGCCTGCTGTCTGATGTCGGGCCGCTTTGTAGTTTTAATTACTTTGTCATACGCTGCTACAGCTTTGTCAGTCTGATTCCTTCTGTAGAATGAATTTCCCAGATTAAAACCTGCCACATCGCTATTTTTCTTTTGGCGAGCCATTGCGGCTTCATAGTCTTTTTCCGCATCTTCAAACCGGTTTTCCTTAAAAGCTTTGTTACCATCAGTAATCATCCTGTTTACAGATTGCCCATAAGATCGGGTGCTGCACAATGACAGTAACAGCAAAGTCGCTATTACGGGTTTCCTGATCTTTTTTCTTTCGGAAATCATAGCTTCTGCTATCAATAATACAAAAGCACCCAGAAGAAAATACCAATAATATTGCCTGAACGACAGATAGGCGCTCTCTGTAAACACAGGCATTTCTTCTATTTTATCCATCTGTGCTTTTATCGCATTTACCACATCGTCGGTATTCGTATAAAACCGGTAAGTGCCATGTGCGGCTGACGCAATTTCGGATAACGTTTGTTCATTAAGTTTAGATATTACGGTGTGGCCCTGCAAGTCGGTCTTAGGTTGGCCGGTCAGTGGATCTGGCACAGTAGATCCCGTAGGGGAGCCTATTCCTACGGTGTTAATCATGATACCCTGCTTTGCTAATTCCGATGCCATTTTCACTGCATTGGGATCATGGCCTTCTCCATCACTTACAAGCAGTACCATCTTGTAGCTCTTACTTTTGAGATCAAATGCATTCATACTCATTTCAAGCGCTCTGCCCAGGTCTGTACCCTGGGTAGGAATGTCTTCAGGCCGTGTAGTGGAAACAAACATTCTGGCTGCATCATGGTCAATCGTTAACGGCATTTGAAGATAAGCCCTGCCTGCAAACACAACGAGCCCTATACGGTCATCAGGAAAAGCATTAATAACCCTTGCAATTACCTGTTTTGCGCGCTCCAGCCTGTCTGGCTGAATATCAGTAGCCAGCATACTCTTGCTCACATCAAGCGCTACAATGATGTCCTTACCTGATTTTGTAATCTTTTGAGTAGGGTCGGGTGACACAAGGCCTGCCAATGCAAAAACACACAAGCCAATCGCCACTGCGAAAAGCACAAACTTAAGTCTGAATTTCCAGGGAGCATACTGGGCTATCTGCTGCCGTACCAAAGGCGCATCACCGATTTTTTTTACCACCCCCTTTTTCCACTGTACCACATATCCGAATACAAGTCCAAGCAATACGACCAATCCAAGTAATAATAACCGTTCCGGATACAAGAAATAAAGCATACGCTAAAATAATCACTCAGTGCAATAAACTCAATACAGGCAATGTTAAATTAAATCAGTCAGGGGATGCCGATTATTTTATTTCCTGCATACTTACCAGGCGGTTATACATTCCATCTAATGCCACCAGCGACTGATGATTTCCCCTCTCTACAATCCTGCCCTTTTTTAATACAATAATTTCATCTGCATTCTTAATTGTACTCAGCCTGTGTGCAATCACAATGCTGGTACGGTTTTCCATCAGGTGGTCAATTGCATCCTGTACCAGTTTTTCACTTTCCGTGTCCAGAGACGAGGTGGCCTCATCAAGAATAAGAATTGCAGGGTTCTTTAATACGGCTCTTGCAATGGTCACCCTCTGTCGTTCTCCTCCACTAAGCTTACTCCCGCGCTCCCCTACCCGGGTATCATAGCCCTCTTCTTTGTGCCCGATAAATGCGGCCGCATTGGCTATTTCAGCAGCTCTTATTATCTGCTCTCGCTTAATCTCTGCTTTGCCCATCGCAATATTACCTGCTATGGTATCATTAAATAAAATAGGTTCCTGCGTCACAATACCCATTTGCTCGCGTAAGGAATGTAGATCGTACTTTCTGATATCAATTCCATCAATCAAAATCTCCCCAGAGGTGACATCGTGGAAGCGGGGTATAAGATCTACCAGTGTACTCTTACCTGCTCCTGACGAACCAACAAAGGCTACCGTTTTACCCTTCTCGATAGTCAGATTGATATCTTCAAGAATCTTTACATCCTTATAGGAGAAAGACACATTCCGGAACTCAATGCTTCTTTCAAACGACTTCAAAATGATGGGATTCACCGGATTCTCCACCACTTCCGGTTCGTCGAGGAGGTATTCAATACGCTCCAGGCTTGCCGCCCCCTTGCGAATATTATAGGCCGCGGTAGAAAGATTTTTCAGAGGCTGAATCACTTGCGAAAAGACCAGAATATAGGAGAGAAAATCTCCCGGATCCAGGAACGAATCTCTTAATACCAGCCTGCCTCCATACCACAACACACACACCACGGCACCCACACCCAGCACCTCGCTTAACGGAGAGGCCAGATCCCGCTTGCGATTGACCCTGTTCTTGCTCCTGAAAAGTTCCTCATTCTGCTTTTCGAAACGATCAAACTGTACTTTTTCTGCATTAAAGGCCTTTATAATCCGCATGCCACCCAGTGTTTCCTCTACTGTGCTCAGAATATGGCCCAGTTTCTCCTGCACGACTGTACCCTGTTTCTTGAGCGACCTTCCAATCCGTCCGATTATAAGACCCGTCACCGGGAAAAACAAAACAAGAAATAAGGTGAGCGGAGGGCTGAGGATGACCAGATACGAAAAGAATAATATTATCGTCACCGGCTCCCGGAAAAGAGTTTCCAGCAGATTGACCACAGACGTTTCCACATCGCTCAGATCATTTGTCAGCCGGCTCATAATGTCACCTTTGCGCTGATCATTAAAAAAGCTGATGGGCAGCCGAAGCACTTTCTGATACATGTGGCTGCGCATATCATTCAGCACACCATTCCTGATGGGCGTCAGGCAATACACAGCTGAGTATAAAAAAATATTCTTGAGTATTACAAACAAAAGAATCAGTACACAAATAATTCCGAGCGCTTTAATATCTCCGTTAGGTTGATTTAAGATTTCGGATAAATAGACTTTCAGATAGTTGACCGGATTGATTTTCTCCAGTGAGCCAGACTGGCTCGCTGCCTCAGCAAGTGTATCCTGCTTTTTAAATACCAGAAGCAGGAACGGACTCATCAGCCCAAGCGATACCACTGAAAAAATATTAGAAAGAATATTAAGTGAAAAATAGGAAATGATTAACCGTGGATATCGTTTTACGTATCTGAAAACCGTCCTTAAACTCTTCATTGACTCGGTTTAATAAAATTAATGGCAAAGTAACTAATTTTACCCTGAACCAACACCGTACAAGATGACTGAAGGAAAAAGACAAAAACAGGTAGCCGCCGAAATAACAAAGGAGCTTAATGATATCTTTTTGAAAATGCAATTAAATATGCAGGGAGGGGGTATGGTTTCAATATCCACCGTAAAAATGACGCCCGACCTCTACGAAGCAAGAATCTACCTAAGCCTCTTCAGAGTCAGTGATGAAAATGAAGTACTTAAGAAATTTAAAGCACACAGCAGTGAAATAAGGGGGGAACTGGGAAAGAGAATGCGGCACCAGTTAAGAATTATACCCCAACTGGTATTTTATAAAGATGATACGCTGGACCATGTTTTCAGGATCGAACAGATTCTTGATGACATTAAAAAACAGGACAGCCAAAACAAAGATTCATAAACCACACAACCCATAACCCATTGTACCTCACCTTTGCCTGGCGTTATTTTAAAGCGAAGAAAAGCACGAATGCCATCAATATCATCGCATGGGTAACCACAGGAGTGATTGCTTTCTCTACACTCTGCCAGGTACTTGTATTAAATGTATTCAACGGATTTGAGTCGCTGGTAAAGTCTCTGTATGCCAACTTCTACTCTGACATCAAAGTAGTGGCTCCGGTTGGCAAAACAATTTTTCTAACTAACGAACAACTCAGCCAGATTGCCGCAATGCAGGGTGTGACCGGCCTTTCCAGAAACATTGAAGAAAAAGCACTCCTGCAAAATGATGCACAGCAGACAGTCGTATATCTGAAAGGCGTGGATAGCAATTACTTCAGAGTATCGGGATTGCCTTCCAAAATGTACAGGGGAAATTTTGATGTAGGCAATACCTCTCATCCCTTACTGGTATTAGGCGTTGGGATCGAAAGCGCAATGAATGTATCTGCCGACCAGAATATTTATCCGCTGACAGTATTCCTGCCCAAGAAAACAGGCTTTGAGGGTGGGAATCCGCTCTCTTCACTCAGCGAAGGAAATGCTTATCTGTCCGGGAGCTTCGCTATCCAACAGGAATTTGATAATAAATATGTGATTACCAATATAGAGTTCATGAGGCAACAGATGAACTACAGAGATGATGAATACACTTCGCTCGAAGTGCAACTGGCTAAAGGTATGAACGCAGAGACATTTGCCCGTGCACTTCGTCAGGTGCTGGGAGATAAATATAAAGTGCAGACGAAATACGAGCAGAATACCAGCCTCTACCAGAGCATGCGCATGGAAAAATGGTTTATCTACGCCGTACTCACTCTTATCCTGATTATTGCCGCCTTCAATATTATCGGTGCGCTCACGATGCTGGTGTTAGAAAAGAAGAAAGATATCAGTGTGCTTCTGGCAATGGGAGCCGACAAACACATTATCCGGAAAATATTTTTAAGTGAAGGATTACTCCTGGCTGCCGGTGGTGCTGTAATTGGAATTATCCTTGCCACCCTTATTTCAATGCTTCAGATGAAGTATCACTTCATTAAGCTCTACGGTTCCTCATTCCTTATTGATTATTTCCCGGTGAAGATGGAAGCGTCTGACTTGCTTCTGGTAACTGTCACCGCTTTTATAATCGCATTTGTTGCCTCATGGTTCCCGGCACAGAAGGCCGCTTCACAGCACTTCGACCTGAAGACTACCTGATCTCAACATAAAGTGATTTTCTCAAAAAGGGAATCTTACCGATGTCCCGCTGAAAATTTTTCACAAAGAAATCCTGAAAAAAAATCAAAAGAGTCTGCGCCGAAAGTGCTTCACGAAATCATCACCGGCACAAACCCTTAATATTCATTTACATCTCTTCAATCAACGTCCTCCCGGGAGTATCCTTACTAAAACCAACTACCTATCCATTCCTCACCAACCTTATCACCCAAACGCGCTCTCCTCTTTCTTACCTTATAGCGTTGCCTCAACATTGTGAAAATCATCATGGGGATAAATACAATAATCAACGGAGGGATACTCATCATGCTCACCCATTTGCCCCCAAACTGTCTTCGCATAGGCCTCTTAAGCCGTTCTGCTACCAGATACATCCCAGGCACTAAAATCAGTGTCATAAAGAATGCAAAAGCCAACCCAAAAATAATTGTCCATGCAAGTGGTTTCCAGAAGGTAGCACTATCACCTCCAAAGAATATATGCGGATTCAGTTCACTGAACATTGTGATAAAGTTGATATTGAAGCCCACCGCCAGAGGAATAAGGGCGAAGATAGCTGCCAGTGCGGTCAGCATCACAGGAATAATCCTGATCTTCCCTGCCTGAATTACCGCCTCTCTCAACTTCAGCCCGCGCCCTCGCAGTTCATCAGCAAAGTCTATAACCAGTATCGCATTTTTCACCACAATACCCGCCAGCCCTACAATACCAATCCCGGTCATCACTACAGATACTGTCATCCCGGTGATGGAGAATCCCAGAATTACCCCAATCACACTGAACACAATTTCCGTAAGGATAATCACCGTCTTACTGATAGAGTTAAACTGCAACACCAAAATAAACAATATCAACATGAGGGCTATCCCCAGAGCTTTCCCCAGAAACTGCGCTGTCTCAGCCTGTTGCTGGCTTTCTCCTGTCTGCCTGATAGTTACGTTTGAGCCTTTATTAAATCCTTTGATAGCAGTCCCCAATTCCTTGTTCACTTCTGTGGCCGTATATCCACTCAGCACATTACTATACAGTGTGATCACACGTTTTACATTCAGTCGCTTAATACTTCCATAAGTACTGGTGAAATCAACATCTACGAGCGAACTAATCGGAATGCTTTTTACCTGCCCTCCTGAAGCCATATCTCTGAATACCACATTCATGTTCAGCAGATTGGTCAGATTCTGGCGCTGTACTTCATTATTCCGAACCCAGATCTTATACTCATCATCATTATCCTTAATCTTCGAAACCTCCTGTCCAAATAAGGCTGTCCGGATTTGCTGGCCTATCTGTGCCGTGGATACTCCCTCTGTCAATGCCCTTTCCCGATTGATTTTCAGTGTGACCTCCGGATTATTCAAATCCACATCCATCTTCAAGTCTTCCACACCAGGCACTTGCAGACTATCTAAGTATCTTTTCAGGTTTACTGCGGTTGAAGTCAGCGTGGTAAAATCTTCACTGGATACTTCAATATTAATAGGTGGATCAGTGGGTGGGCCCATTTGCTCCTGTGCTACTGATATCTGCGCACCGGGAATCCCCTTCACCACGTTACGAATAGAATCGAGATAAGGCATTGTGGAAATTCCTTCTCTCTTTTCATACTCAATAAAGTTAACCTGTACACGCCCTAAGTTAGGCTGGGTAGTTCTGTCTCCACTATTAGGGTCGCTGGCGCCTACAGCCACATTCGAGATCACACTCTCTACTACATGGCTCATCTTCCCTGACTTATCACTAAGCACCTTCATAATTCTATTCTCCAGCACATGCGTAACAGAGTCAGTAAAATCTACGTTTGTGCCGACAGGCATTTTCAGGTACACATATACTACGTTAGGATCGCCCTGCGGGAAGAAGACTACAGGTACGTTTCTGGCCTTAAAGAAAAGTACAGATATTATCAGCAATACACCCATGCCGAGCAGCAACCATACCGGTCTCCACTTCGCCACAGCCCACCTGAGCAATTGTTCGTAGCGGTCCATGATTGCAGGAAGTATCTTGTTCTGAAAACTATGAATAGCCTTGTCAAACACATATACATTTAACACCACAACCAAAGAAATAAAAATCAAAAGGTTGCCAAAGAAGGTCAATCCGAACAAATCGAGCAGAATACCTCCTACCAGAGGAATAAGGAACGGCTTACTCTTAAAAACTCTTGATTTTTTCTGCAGATGCGCATCATGCTCCGGATGGGTCATAAAGTCAACTGCAAATACGGGGTTCATGATAAACGCAACCACCAGAGAGGCTGTCAATGTAAAAATCAGCATCGTGGGCAGGAATATCATAAACTTTCCAATGATGCCGGGCCAAAATAGCAAAGGCACAAAAGGGGCAAGAGTGGTGAGCGTACCGGAGAGCACAGGCACAAATATCTCACCCGCGGCCATCCGTGCGGCTTCAATTCCCGAGACCTTTCCTTTATTCTTTGTAAATATCCTGTGGGTATTTTCAATCACCACAATGGCATCATCCACAATAATCCCAAGTCCAAACAGCAATGCAAATAAGACGATGAAGTTTAGGGTTACACTGGTCCCCGTGATAATATCCGCCGCGGGCATAAAGAGAAAAGCAACGAACATGCTCAAGGGTACTGACAATGCCACGAAGAATGCATTGGTGACTCCCATAAAAAACATCAGAATCAGCAATACCAGCAGAAACCCAATTACAATCGAGTTTACCAAATCATTAAAGCTGGTTCGGGTAGCCTTACTCTGATCGCCTGTAATCTGCACGTCGAGATTAGAAGGAAAAGAATTAGCTTTTAGTTCTTCCACCACCTGCTTCACGTCATCGGATGTCTGAATCAGATTCTCTCCGGCACGCTTAATGATATTCAGCATGACTACATTCTTACCATTCAGACGCGAGTAACTTTCGCTTGTCTTAACAGTATCCTTAATCGTAGCAATATCTTTCAGATAAATAGGCGCCCCGGAAGTATTACGAACTATTACCTTCTCAATATCATACTTTGTTTTGAACTGCCCCTTCACCTGCAGTGTACGCTTCATATTCCCTACTTCCAACAGGCCTCCGCTGATATCCATGTTCTCATACTGAATTGCCGAGGCTATATCATTAAAAGTAATTCCTGCACTCTGCATCTTGTAGTTGTCCACATTGATCTGGAACTCTCTTTCCGGAGCACCTACAATATCCACCCTGGTAATCTCA
>JACFNA010000374.1 GCA_019455085.1 Chitinophagaceae bacterium | reverse complement strand
TGGAAGAAGCTATATCTGCCGCAAGTCCGTGGAGATATACGCCCAGAATAGCAGCCTCCCTTGGTTTATATCCTCGCGCAAGAAGCCCTGTGAGGATACCGGTGAGCACATCGCCACTCCCACCGGTTGCCATTCCCGGATTCCCTGTGGAATTGAAGTGGCCTGTCCCTTCCGGAGTTGCTATAAAGGTGTATCTTCCTTTGAGCACGATTATGATTTGCAGCTCTTTTGCTTTTTGTATTGCCAGCCGGCGCTCTTCAAAATTATTATCCGCCCTGCCAAACAACCTTCTGAATTCTCCCGGGTGCGGAGTGAGAATGCTGTTTGCAGGAATGAGCTTTATCAGATCGGGGTGCTGACTGGTTACATTAATTGCATCTGCATCAATTACGACTGGCTTCTTTTGTTGGAGAAATATTTTACGAAGCAATGCGGCGTGTTCATCAAGGTTACCAATCCCGGGACCTATCCCCACTACATCAAAATTTTCTGTATCTACTTCTGAGGATAAAGCATATTTACCGGCTACCCGGCACATGGCTTCAGGTACTGCGGTTTGCATGATGGCGTATCCTTCTTCCGGGATGATGCAGGTGAGTTTTCCTACACCGCTTCTCAGGCAACCCTTTGCTGAGAGTACCGAGGCGCCCATCATGCCGTAGCTGCCGGTAATAAGTGCCGCATGGCCAAAGTCGCCCTTGTGGGCAAATCTGTTACCGGGGCGATATATCGCTCCTGCATCTGATGCTTCGGTGTAATAGCAACTACAGGGTTCCGCGATTTCAAATTCAGAGGAAAGATTGATGTTTATTCTTGTGACAATTCCGAAGTATGGTTCGTTTTCAGGCATTAACAATCCGGGCTTCATGTTTTGAAATGTCAGTGTTTCATGGGCTTTTACGATAGTGTTGCCTACTGAGGATTTATCGCAATACAAACCGGATGGAAGGTCTATGCTGATTACATATCCTTTGCTATTATTGATTTCTATTGTGGCGTCCAGGTACTTTCCACTCAGGGGTTTGTTGAGTCCATTTCCAAACATCGCATCTATTACTATTTTACCATCCAGCAATGGTTTACTATCAGGATCAAAATAAGTAACGCCGGCTATTGAAAGCCATCTTTCGAGGTTAGTATGGTAATCAGGGCTTCCATTTCCTTTTGAAAAGAGGATGACCGTTGGGGTGATTCCTTTTCTTTCCCAAAGGATTCTGGCAATAGCTAATCCATCGCCTCCATTGTTTCCCAATCCGCAAAAAATAACTATGTCTTCGCCTGAATAGGTCTCTAATATATGGTGTACACAGGCGCCGGCAGCCCGCTCCATCAGTTGAATACCTGCTATGGGTTCATATTCGATAGTGTACTGATCCCACCTTCGTATCTGTTCAGACGAAAAAACTTTCATTCCCTGAAGGTAGTATAAGAAAGAATATGTAGAATCCTGAAGGGGAAAACAAGTGGGAATAAAT
>JACFNA010000373.1 GCA_019455085.1 Chitinophagaceae bacterium | reverse complement strand
AGGCTGCTCCGCCTGCGGGAAACTGATGGTTGACGGCTGAATTATTTCACTCTAAATTTCGGGGCAAGGTTTCGGTTTTGCCCCTTTTTTATTTCATGAATTTGGTTCGATTTTTAGGGTTACAGAAAATGTATTTTTACCGTGGCAGAAAAGATAATGCTTGTTGAATAAGTGAATTGATTAGTACCCGTAATAGATTATTTTTTACAGATTAACAGCTAAAACAATGATGAAAAAAATAACAACACTTGTTCTGCTATTGGCAGGCTTCGCCATGGCGCAATCACTTAAATCACCCGACGGAAAGTTGCAACTCGACTTTATGATGAGCAAGGGGGGGATCCCTTATTACACCCTGAAGTTTGAGGGGAAGACTGTATTGAAGGAATCACGACCTTCGCCCCTGACGCGGTCGGAAATGTTGCCTGGATGCAGGCACCCTGCGCGACACCCTGGAGAACGGTTATCGTGACCAAAACGGCTGAAGAGATGCTTGCCTTGGAAGGGGCTGTGATACGCCGGAATTGAAAATAAATATCTAACTAATAAATTTTTCTTGCATGGAATTAGAAAAAAAAGTAAATTAGATAAGAAAAAGAATCATCATTCGCAGGTTTTCTAAAATGGGTTTATCGTTTATCGTTTATTGTTTTCAAAGCCGGGCTTATTATTAGTACCGGGGAAAAGTGTTTGTCTTCTTTCGGGAAACAGACCATACTTCAGTTTTGGTTTGGTAGCTTTCTGTCATCTCTTTTGATCCCCAATTCCTGTTTAACGGGATCCCCAACTTTTCTGTGCCTTCTTGTAATTCTTCTTACTAAATTCTTATTTCTTGATCAAACAACACAAACTTTGTGTGAGGAAATTCTATGTCTCAGTTAACACATCACCCGGTGCGACTGGTCTCGTTTTCGGTTCTACTTCTTTTAGTTGTTAGCACAACAGAAGTCTGTGCCCAGTTCGATACTAATCTATTCATTAAAAGAGCCTGGTACTGGCCTGAATCGATAGTTTATATGGGTGACCAGAACAACGATGGCTGTGATGATTTTTTTATTACAGAATTGGATAATGCCACTGGTGCAGGTGGAAAGTTGAGTTTTTTCTATGGTGGAAACCCTGTCAGTACCATTCCTGCATTCATGATTCCCAATTTTTCACCCAAGGCTACAACCGGGTGTGATGTGAATCGTGATGGATACAGAGATATTATAGTTCAACGGTATGGTACGAAGAAACCGCCTGTGATTGACATCTATTTTGGAGGGCCCGGGCTTGATTCAATCCCTGACTATACATTCACATATCATGACACTACGGTAATTTATCTCGATATGTATGGTAAAAGTTGGCCTATGGACTTTAATGGTGATGGATTTGAGGAATTTATGTTTTCAGATATCGTTTATAAACCAGGAGGTTCTTATGCAAATTTTAGATATTTCTTTTGTGAAACAAATTCTGTATTGACCTCAAGG
>JACFNA010000372.1 GCA_019455085.1 Chitinophagaceae bacterium | reverse complement strand
TAGAAAAGAAAGCAACGGCAATAGCTCAAATTGACAGAAAATTGAAATCAGCAGCCGGGGAAATATCACGCAATCTGGAAGGTACCGTATTTGGCTATCTTACCGAGGACAACCAAACGCTTGTCGCCGACTATCCTTTACTTCCTTCGATACGAAAATTCTGGTACAGGGTTTTGCAGGTGGTGGATGTAGCTGGTACGCAGGGACAGTTGCGGAACCAGTTGCGATTAATTGATGATAGTTTAAAAGTTATAGCGAATAAAGAAATTGGAAACATCATTCCCGCTGATTTTATTTTTACTCAGATACGTACCGAAATGATTCAGGGTGGGTTGTTGCTTAATGATACAAGCAATTTGATACAAGGGAAAAAATCAAAAGGAGGAGATGATGAAATTGAAGGAAGAATTTTGAGTGCTGTATTCCTGCTGGACCAGGTAATGGGGAAGGATTCTGATACCGGGTTAAAATCTGATGAAAACACCATTGCCGACCTTCTTATTGATAATCTCAATGAAAATTCTGATACCCTGCGCAATAAGGTTAAAAAATTGATTAAAGATTTAGTGGATGATAAAGTACTGATGCCCATCGAGAATGAATATAAACTGCAGACGAAAGTCGGAGCAGAATGGGAACAGGAGTTTTCAAAGCATTTTATCAAGATCAACAATTCGGGTGAAGATCAAATACAAGGATTGAGGAAAGAAAAGATACTGGAACACTTCAGAGAAAAAACAAGAGGTATCAGTATCACACACGGTCATTCGCACATAGTACGTGATTTTGAATTGTGGGATAGTGATAGAATGCCTGGATTGGAGCATAAATTAAATCTTTGGATCAGGGATGGTTGGCATGAGAATGAAACCATCGTCGAAGATGAAATACGAGCCGCCGGCAATAACACTCCCCTGGCTTATTGTTTTGTAAAAAAAATGAGGCACGAAGATTTACGGGCAGCTATCATTAAGCATTTGGCTGCAGAAATGACCATTGATGCAATGGGACTGCCTACTACCCCTGAAGGTGAAAAGGCAAAGAACAGTATGCATACCCGTATGATGCAGGCGAAAGCCTCAATACAAGAGCTGATAGAAAAGATTTGTGATAATGGTACGGTTTTTTTAGCCGGGGGTAATAGGGTGCAGGGCGGTAATTTGAAAGATAATGTTCAGGAAGCTTTAAAAAGCATAGCAGATCGTCAGTTTCCCGAATTTACAGGTAAGGCTGATCATGCTAATTGGGGTCAGGTATTGAACAGAGCAAGAGCCGGAAGTCCGGATGCCTTGAATGTAATTCATTATACAGGTGATGCGGACAGACATCCGGTGGCCTCAGAGATTCTTCGATATTTGGGTAATGGTACCAAAACGGGCAGGGACATTCGTGGTGAGTTTATGAAGGCGCCCTATGGTTGGCCGCAAGATGCTGTAGATGCGATATTGATTTTATTGAAAAACCTGCAACTAATTTCGTCAGATCA
>JACFNA010000080.1 GCA_019455085.1 Chitinophagaceae bacterium | reverse complement strand
GTGATTACCATAGAACTGAAATCTTTCCATTTATCGGGATATCCAATTTTCAGCTTCATGGCATCCAGTTTGGCCAGCGCCTTATTTTTTGTGGCCTGGCTCATCCAGTCCAGATGTTTAATACGGTTTCTAAAAGCTTCCTTAACTTCTGTAGCCATTTCCTCGTATCGAATCTTTGAGGCTTCACTAAAGTACCGTTTCACATATAACTGTCCCAGCATTTCTCCCATCACCTGCTCCTCCTGCATATAGGTTCTTTTCCATCTGGGCTTTCGTTGGGAAGCGCCACTCAAATTTTTGCTGTATGAAAATGATTCTACACCAAACCTGACCGGTAATGCCTCAGCGAAGGTGGTTACCAGATGAAAGGACAAATAGTCGCGGAGTGTTTTAGGGTCTGTAGCCTTGAGGCTGTTGTCGAGAGACCTGATGAAATCCGGCTGGCCCACAACAATAGAATCCAGTGCATGCACACCTATGTCTGAGAGAAACTTTCCCCATTTGATGGTTTCACTCATAGCATTCAACCCGGCAAATGACAATTTGTTGTAGTTTTCATAAGGATTGCGCATTTCCTCTATCTTCTTTGAGAACATAGCCAATCGGGTTTCAAAAGTGTACACCGATTGTGCTGCTTTCCTTGCAGAATCTTTTTCTCTCCCCAGAAGAATCAACACATTCCCGATATGCTTCACATAAGCCTGGCGGATATATGCCGTAGCACTGTCAGACCTGAAATAGTATTCACGATCGGGCATTCCAAGTCCACCCTGATGGAGATAGAGTGCATGTCTGCTGCTATTCATTTCGTCCTGTGCCACGAAAGGATCTACCAGTACTTTGACACCTATTCTCTGAAGCATTGCCAGAGCTCCCTGAAACGAGGTCAAGTCTTTGACCATACTGATTCCATCCAGATAAAACCGAAGATAGTCAAGCCCCTGGCGTTCGATGGTGGTACTATCCATCGCTGCGCGCCAAAAGTTTCCCACCTTTTGTTGAATGGGGTCGTTCCCTGTATAGTTAGCCGCGAAAATGTTGATCTCCCACATCCGGTTATATATCTCATTCTCTATAAGATTCCCAATGCCCCAAGAACTCTCATCTTCAGGGATCGCATTATTGCGCAACCATTTGCCATTAGCATAGCTAAAGAAATCATCAGCCGGATTTACAGTTGTGTCAATATTATCTTCAAAATATAATGAATTTACTTCCCTGGTGCTGAAGTTGCCACAGCTTGCTATCAGTATTACCACAATGACTGCCATGCATTTTCTCATAGACTCAGGTAATTAAGTTCCCGAAATATTAGACTCATTAAAGATAAAGGAACTTTTTCCAATGATAATGAATGTATCTTTGAGCCTCAAACAGAACCGAATGCAGATTCACAGGGAAGGTTATAAATCGATTGCGTTAGCTGCCTTAATCTTTGGTGCTATAAATGTAATTGTATTTTATTTTTTCAGTTCCAATACACCCGGTATTGCCTGGACTGTTTTTGTTGTAACACTTTTGTTACTGCTATTCATCATATCCTTTTTTCGTTCACCCAGCCGCCAGTTTGTAACTGCACACCATCAGATTATATGTCCTGCCGATGGCAAAGTAGTGGTTATAGAAGAGGTTGAGGATACCGAGTATTTTAAGGATAAGAGGCTGCAGGTTTCCATTTTTATGAGTCCTGCCAATGTGCATATTAATCGTGTCCCGATGTCTGGCGAGGTTTGTTACAGCCAGTACCACAAAGGGAAATATCTGGTAGCCTGGCATCCTAAATCTTCAACGGAAAACGAGCGCCACTCGGTAGTTATTAAGAGCGATAAAGCCGAAATTCTTGTAAAACAAATTGCGGGGGCACTTGCAAAGAGGATTGTCAACTATCTTACAGTAGGTATGCATGTAGAACAGGGCAAAGAAATGGGATTTATAAAATTCGGTAGTCGGGTGGATATATTGTTACCTGTGGGTACACCTGTTAATGTGACACTCAATCAGACCGTCAAGGGGGGAATTACCGTTCTGGCTACGGTAGATACCTTCGTTCCTGCTGATGAGGTAAATACACAGGACGTACAAATGCAGCCATAGGAATTAAGGCCGCTTGACCGAACGCGAAAATTTTATAAAGTCTGTTGCCGGAAGTTTGTCTATCCCCTGCTCCCGAAGCATGGTAATGATTTGACCGTAGTGATAAGTCTGGTGGTTCAATATATGCAACAACACCTCATATAACGGTTGTTTGAACGCTTCCTTTTTTGAATTGCGGTATTCAAACACATGTTGCAGCCTGTTTTCACTTGCTTCTTCTATTAACTCCATCCAGGCGTCAGAGAATTTCAATATCTCTCTGGTCAGCTTTGCAAAGTCATTCTTAAGGCTGTTTGATGGCGGGTTGATATTTTCCTGCAGCCGAATACGATCCCACCAGATATGCTCGCTTAAGAGCAAGTGGAAAAGTGTATTTCGGATACCTCCAAAGCTATCATTCATATCTCTGGACAGCACCTCTTCCGGAACAGTATTAAGGGTATCAATAATTTGCCTGTTTGCCCACTTCCTATAGGCCGCCAATTGTAATAAAATTCTTTTCATCGCAATTTATCAATGCTGATATTGAAGCATAAATATACCTGTAATTTACGAACCCTGCCAATACAATTTGATTGACTACTTTTGCAGCAAAATCAATTGGCTATGAGCGAAAATGCCCGGCATCCATATATTGGTTTCAGCAGTGCGGCGATTCACGCCGGACACAAAACGGATTCAAGTTATGCACACCTTACTCCTATTTATGCCAGCAGTACCTACGTATATGATACTGCCGAACAGGGGATGAAACGTTTTAAGGGTGAAGAAGATGGGTTTATTTACAGTCGCTGGGGCGGCCCCAACTTCTCCGAGGCTGAAGAAAAAATAGCAGCGCTGGAGGCTTACCAGATCACTACGGATGGGAAGCCACTGGAACTAAAGGCTATTCTCCACTCAAGTGGGATGGCAGCCATTTCCACCCTTGTGTTAGGCGTATTAAAGCCAGGTGACAAACTCCTTACCCACTATTCTCTTTATGGCGGCACTAATGAATTGTTTTACAAAATACTGGAACCGCTGGGTATCGAGGCTGTGATAGTAGATCTGCGCGACCTGAACATTGCAGAAGAATATATCCGTAAGGATAAGACCATAAAGATGATCTATCTTGAAACCCCTGCAAATCCAACCATACAATGCGTGGATATTGCTGCAATTACCACACTGGCAAAGGGGCACGGGATTAAAGTGGCTGTCGACAATACTTTCTCTACTCCATACCTGCAACAACCTTTTCAATTTGATGTGGATTTTGTGTTACACTCTACAACCAAATTTCTAAACGGACACGGCACTGCTATTGGTGGTGTCCTGATTGGAAAAGATATTGAACTGATGAAAACAAGGATGGAAAAGACCAAGCGATTACTGGGTGGCAGCAGTAACCCCTTCGATGCATTTTTACTTACCCAGGGTATGAAAACTCTTGAAATAAGAATGGAACGCCACTGTAGTAATGCTGAACGCGTAGCGGTATTTTTAAACAACCATCCTATGGTTACTAAGGTCAACTATCCGGGACTGGCATCACATAAGGACCATGATGTGGCTTCTAAACAGATGCGACATCCCGGGCCGATGATGAGTTTTGAACTGAAAGGCGGGCTTGAAGAAGGAAAAAAGTTTATCAATAACCTGAAAATGTGTACCCGCGCTGTGTCGCTGGGAACTTGTGATACGCTGGTGTCGCATCCCGCTTCAATGACCCATTACGGTGTACCTGAAGTAGATAGAATAAAGTTTGGAATTACAAATGGCCTGATTCGGATGAGTGTTGGAATAGAAAATGTGGAGGATATTATTCGGGATTTAGATCAGGCTTTAAGCTGAAATTGAAAACATTTACACCATGAAAGAAAATGCGATAGATCAAAAAATTGTGGTCAGGGAAGCTACAAAGGACGATATCCCATTAATGATGGATCTCATCAGAGAACTTGCCATGTACGAAAAAGCGCCTGATGAGGTAACTGTTACAGAAGACATTTTTATGGAAGCGGGATTTGGGCCAAATCCGGTTTGTTGGTCTTTTATAGCAGAGGCAGATGGAAACATTGTAGGGTTTGCACTTTACCATATCCGTTATAGCACCTGGAAGGGACCTATGATGTATCTTGAGGACATCATCATTACGGCAGAATGGAGAGGGTTAGGTATAGGAAAACTACTTTTCGATCAGCTCATCATTGCAGCAAAGGCAAAAGGATTAAAAGGGATGTGCTGGCAGGTGCTTGACTGGAATGAAGTAGCCATCCATTTTTATAAAAGATATAAAGGAGTCAAGTTCGATGACTCCTGGACAAACTGTGTGCTTCAATTTTAAATCATTTAAAGTCAGAGAATTTTTGATATGGCAGAAAAAATAACAAAGGCTTCCACAGGGGAATTAATCGTACCTGATGAACCAATTATACCCTTTATTGAAGGGGATGGCATTGGCCCTGATATTTGGAAAGCTACCGTAAGGGTTTTGGATACGGCAATTGAAAAATCATATTACGGCAAAAGAAAAATTCAATGGAAGAAAGTATTGGCTGGTGAAGAAGCTTTTGATGCTACTGGTCAATGGATGCCTGATGAGACCATGACAGCGCTCAAAGAATATCTGGTTGCTATTAAAGGGCCGCTCACAACACCCGTGGGGGGCGGTATCCGCAGCCTAAATGTGATGCTTCGGCAGGAATTAGATCTTTTTGTGTGCCAGAGGCCTATCAGGTATTTCGAAGGAGTCCCCTCCCCGATGTGGCAACCCGAAAAGGTAAACATGGTCATCTTTAGAGAAAATACTGAGGATATATACGCAGGTATCGAGTACATGACAGGCACCGTAGAAGCTCAGGCATTATTAGACTTCCTGACTGAAAACCTTAATGTGAAGAAAATCAGATTTCCCGAAAGCACCTCATTTGGCATCAAGGTAGTATCTAAAGAAGGATCAGAAAGACTTATCAGAGCTGCGATTCAATATGCAATTGACAATAAATTGCCAAGTGTCACCCTGGTACACAAGGGAAATATCATGAAGTTTACAGAAGGAGCATTTAAGAATTGGGGCTATGAATTGGCTGCACGTGAGTTTCCCAATCAGACCTACACATGGAACCAATGGGAGCAGACAAAAAAAGAACGTGGTGAGGCAGTCGCCAATGAGGATTTGAAAGTAGCCTCAATAGGTGGCAAGGTGATTATCAAAGATACCATTGCAGACAATTTTCTTCAACAGGCGCTGCTGGCTCCGCAAGACTATTCTATTATTGCCACTCTCAATCTTAACGGCGACTATATCAGTGATGCACTGGCAGCACAGGTAGGAGGAATTGGGATCGCACCAGGGGCGAATATTAATTACAATACAGGGCACGCTATCTTCGAGGCCACACACGGTACCGCACCGAGATTTGCGAATACAAACAGCATGAATCCGTCATCATTAATACTCAGCGGGGTGATGATGCTTGAGTATATCGGTTGGAGAGAGCCGGCAGAACGTATTACTCAGGCATTGGGAGTAGCTATACGCAACAAGAGAGTAACAGTAGATTTTTTCAATCTAATGAAAGATGCTACCCTGCTTTCCACAAGTGAATTTGGAGATGAAATCATAAGGCATTTGTAATAGAAAGCAGAAAATACTTTTTTAGACCTAACTGGCAAACTTAGCATACCGTTTTTAATTATATTGCGACACTCAGAATCATAATTTATACTAATGGAAAAAATCAAAGTAGCCAATCCCGTTGTAGAGCTGGATGGCGATGAAATGACAAGAATTATCTGGCAGTTTATTAAGGATAAACTTATCCTCCCTTATCTGGATATCGAACTGAAATATTTTGATCTGGGTATTGAACATCGCGATGCCACTAAAGATCAGGTGACCATTGATGCTGCTAATGCCATCAAACAATATGGTGTGGGTGTGAAGTGCGCAACTATCACTCCTGATGAAGCAAGGGTAAAGGAATTCAACCTTAGCCACATGTGGAAGAGCCCTAACGGTACTATCAGAAATATTCTTGACGGCACTGTATTCAGAGAGCCAATTGTGATGAAGAATGTACCAAGACTGGTGTCGAACTGGACTGCGCCTATCATTATTGGCCGTCATGCTTTTGGAGATCAGTACCGGGCTACAGACGCTGTGATCAAAGGCAAAGGAAGGCTGACGATGACCTTCACGCCCGAAGATGGCAGCGAGGCAACCACATGGGATGTATATGATTTTACAGGTGACGGCGTGGCCATGAGTATGTATAATACAGATAAGAGTATAATCGGGTTTGCAAGAAGTTGCTTTAATATGGCGCTGAATAAGAAATGGCCTTTGTATCTCTCCACTAAGAATACAATCCTGAAGAAATATGACGGAAGATTTAAAGACATCTTCCAGGAGATTTATGAAAAAGAATTTAAAGAGGCTTTTGACAGGGAAGGAATCACTTATGAGCACAGGCTCATCGACGATATGGTAGCAAGTGCCCTAAAATGGAATGGTAATTTCATCTGGGCTTGCAAGAATTATGACGGTGATGTACAGAGTGATACTCTGGCACAGGGATTTGGCTCGCTCGGATTGATGACCAGTGTGCTGATTACTCCTGACGGAAAGACTATGGAAGCAGAAGCCGCACACGGCACCGTAACCCGCCACTATCGTGAACATCAGAAAGGAAATCCTACTTCCACCAATCCAATCGCATCCATCTTCGCATGGACCAGAGGGCTGGCTTTCAGAGGAAAACTTGATGGTAATGAGAAACTCCAGGAGTTTGCTCATTTGCTGGAAAAAGTGTGCATTGAAACAGTAGAAGGTGGCAAAATGACCAAGGACCTTGCTATTTGCATTAAAGGCAATAAAGTAGAAGCCGGCAAAGATTATCTCTATACTGAAGACTTTCTTGAAGAAATCAACCGTGCGCTTTCCGACAAGTTCAAAGCCCTGGTTTAGTTATCTGTTTTGAGGCCGCTACGGGAAGAAATTAACTAACTTTCAGAACCTCTTATTGTTTCTGATTCAATCAAGGACAATTATGGGCTCTTGTGCCCGTTAATGACCATTATCAAAAGACTTCAGGAGGCTTCGTGCATTCTCTATGCTTTGGTTCAATGTGGATATTTTATCCTAATTGTAAACGGCTACACGGATAAATCATTCGAGTCATATTAATTAAAATGTCATTCGCTGATATTTTCAGTGGGCTTTGGTATCTTAGCACCATTGTATAAAAACTCGTATTCAAACGAGGATTTCTTCAATTAAAATCGTCATAGTCTAAATGTCTTAAAACAAAACTAACCAGTCCGGATTTATAATCTGGTCTTTTGTTATCCTTTCATCCTGAAATCTATAAAATTTATGAATCGCAGTAAACTTCTACTACCTTTTTTATTGGTGGCCTTTCTTACTTCGTCAGTAATCACAAAGGCACAGGTACCGACTCCCAAATCGCATTTTGGATTTAATATCGGCGACGACTACATGTTGGCTAACTACACACAGGCTGAGGCTTATTATAAGAAAGTCGCTAACGCATCAGACAGAGTGCTGCTTCGCCCTATCGGAAAAACAGAAGAGGGCCGCAATCAATACGTGATTATTATCTCCTCTCCTGAAAACATCAGGAATATTTCCAAATACCAGAGTATCTCCCAAAAACTGGGACATGCAGAAGGGCTTTCTGATGCTGAAGCCAGGAAGTTGGCTCAGGAAGGCAAAGCAGTTGTATGGATTGACGGCGGATTGCATGCGAACGAAACGGTGGGCGCCCATCAGCTAATCGAAACCCTATATCAACTGGCCTCAAGAGATGATGAAGAAACGAAGAGAATACTTAAGGATGTAGTGATATTACTTGTGCACGCTAACCCTGATGGACAGGAATTAGTATCAAATTGGTATATGCAGGAAAAGGATGTGACCAAGCGCAACATGAATATTCCAAGACTGTACGAAAAATATATAGGCCACGATAATAACCGTGACTTTTATATGGTGAATATGAGCGAGACCCAAAACATGTCAAAGGTTATGTATGTGGACTGGCTCCCTCAGATCATGTACAATCACCATCAGACTTCACCTGCCGGTGCCGTAGTGGCAGGCCCTCCCTACCGCGATCCGTTTAATTATGTGTACGATCCCTTGTTAATTACAGGTATTGATGCCGTGGGTGCTGCAATGATTAACAGGCTCAACACTGAAGGCAAGCCGGGATTTACCAGAGTCAAGGGATCAGTATATTCCACCTGGTGGAATGGTGGATTGCGCACCACCGCGTACTTCCATAATATCATAGGGCTTCTGACAGAAATTACCGGGAATCCCACTCCTTCACAAATTGCCATCGTACCGGACAGGCTGATGCCGGATATGGCTACGCCATTCCCTGTAACTCCTCAGCCCTGGCATTTCAGAAACTCAATTGACTATTCTGTTTCACTCAACTATGCAGTATTGGATTATGCAAGCCGCTACAAAGATCAGCTACTCTATAACTTTTATGTAATGGGGCGCAATTCTATAGAAAGAGGCAGCAGAGATAACTGGACGTCGTCTCCAAAACACATCGACTCCCTGAAATCATTAATTGCACAGTCAAGACAGAATACTACAGGAAACCGTAGTGCAGGAACTAGCGCAGCTGCTTATGATTCTATTTTTAAGGCGCCGGAAAACAGAGATGCCAGAGGTTATATTCTTCCTGCAGATCAGGCTGATTTTGGCACTGCCGTGCGTTTTATCAATGCATTAATTAAATCAGGAATTCGCGTGGAAAGAGCTACCTCGGCTTTCACAGTTGAAGGAAAGAATTATCCGGCGGGATCATATATTGTCAAGACTAACCAGGCATTCAGGCCTCATGTGATTGACATGTTCGAACCTCAGGATCATCCTAACGATTTTCAATATCCCGGTGGCCCTCCTGTAAGGCCTTATGATGCAGCCGGCTGGACATTGGCTTATCAGATGGGAATTTCTTTTGACCGCATACTTAATGATTTTACAGGCCCCTTTTCAACAATTCCCTATGGTGAATTACAATCCTTCGCTGCAACCACATTCAACAATTCATCCGCAGGATATCTTATCAGTCCCAAACAAAACAATGCTTTTATTGCAGTAAATGACCTGCTGAAAGGCGGTGTTGAAGTAGCAAGAATTAATCAGGGAAATGAAGCAGGCAATTTCTTCGTACCCAGGTCCGGCACGCAGATACTTAAAGATGCCGCACAAAACTGGGGAATTACAGTAACTCCGGTTACCAGACGCCCTACAGGAACCACTCCGTTGAAACCGGCACGGATAGCGCTTTACGACAGATATGGCGGATCAATGCCTTCAGGATGGGTAAGATGGATGATGGAACAATATCATTTCCCTTTTGAATTAGTATATCCTAAAGACCTGGACAAAGGCTCCCTCAATGCGAAATACGATGTCATCCTGTTTATTGATGAGCGTATGCCGGCAGACGGAAGACCGGCATTCTTCAGACAAATTAATGAAAAGGTAATTCCCGAAGAATATCGTGGAATGCTCGGCAACATTACGAAAGAAAAGACGGTTCCTGAGTTAAAGAGTTTTATGGAGAATGGAGGCAACGTGATCACCATTGGATCCAGCACCTCCCTCGCCTATCTGTTAGGCTTACCTGTAAGAAATGCACTTACGGTAAAATCTTCTGACGGCAAAGAAACACCACTCTCTTCCAATGAATATTATATCCCGGGAAGTATCCTGAGATTGCAGGTAGATAATACGCAACCTGAAAATGCAGGGATGGGTACTGTAGCAGACATGGTGTTTGACCAGTCAAATGTATTCTCCCTTAATCCTGATGCAGTAAGCAAAGGAATCAAACCACTTGCATGGTTCGACGAAAGTGATCCTTTAAGAAGCGGCTGGGCCTGGGGTAAGTCATACCTGAAAGATGGCATTGTAGCCTTTTCAGCTCCCGTGGGGAAAGGTAAATTCTTCGCATGCGCTACGCAGATCACTTTCAGAGCACAACCACACGGTACTTTCAGAATGTTGTTCAACCAGTTATATGCCAATAAATAAAATGAATTGACATGAAAAAACTATTTATCACTTCTCTGGTGCTCTGGCTGGCCACATTTAGCTATGCACAAAACAATATTAAATACCAGACACCACCTAAGAGTATATCAGACCTGGCTGAGGCTTCATTTCCTTCGGTTAGCTTTAGCAAGGATGGCAGATATATGCTGATACTTAACGCACCGGGATTTGAATCTATTGAACAGGCATCCCAACCGGTACTTGGATTGGCCGGATTAAAGTTTAACCCTTCTGCAAACACGCTCGAACCGGAATCGGGAGGCACATACGACGGTATTACCATCAAAGAAGTGGCTACAGGACAAACACATACGCTTAGCGGACTACCAGCAGGTTTTATTCTCAATAAAATCACCTGGAGTCCGGATGCCACTAAATTTGCATTTGGAAATAAGACACTTAAAGGAATTGAGCTATGGGTGGCAGACCTTACCACTTTTTCAGCCCGGAAAATTTATAATGGCAGGCTAAACAATGCCTACGGAAGAGCCTTTCAATGGCTTCCCGATGGCAGCGGCATCCTGGGTCAAACCATCAGTGAAAACAGAGGAAATCCTCCGGCAGAAAGTATGGTTCCGTCGGGACCGGTAGTACAGCAAAACCTGGGTACCAAAACTCCAAACCGAACATATCAATATCTGCTTCAGACTCCTTACGATGAGCAACTAATGGATTACTATCTGACCTCAGACCTGAGAATCGTGAATCTGGATGGCACCAGCAAAACAATCTACAAGCCCGGGATTTTCAAAACCCTTGATTACTCTCCTGACGGAAATTTCCTGTTAGTAGAAACCATCCAACACCCTTATTCGTATTTGGTTCCCATATATAATTTCCCTTATCACACCATTGTGCTTGACAAAAATGGAAACGTGGCTAAGGAATTGAACAAGACACCCCTGGGAGACAAGACTCCTATTGCCTTTGATGCAGTAGCAGCAGGCCCTCGTTCCTATCAATGGAGAAAGGATGTACCTGCTACCATCCTCTGGGTAGAGGCTCTGGATGGCGGAAATCCTGCCAATAAATCAGAATTTATGGATGCAGTATTCACCCTTGCATCGCCTTTTGAAGGTACTCCCAGGAAATTATACTCTACCAAATTACGATACAGTGGAATTAACTGGATTAATGCAGACTATGCCATCATTAATGAAAGTTCCAGAAGGACAAATACTGCGGTAATGACACTTATAAATCCGGAGTCAGGAGCTGTGATTAAGGAAATTGCAAACAGGTCATCAGAAGACACTTACTCTAATCCGGGCAGATTTTATACTTCATCAGATGAAGGTGGAAGCGGCACTTTATTGACAGAGAAGAGCAAAAGCAAGTCTAAAACCCTTACAGTATTTACTACCTCTACAGGGGCATCTCCACAGGGCGACAGGCCATTTATAATGAGGTGGGATCTGCTTTCCGGTAAGACAGATACTCTTTTCAAATCAAAAGCTCCATTTTACGAGTCGCCGGTATTCTTTAATAACACAGGGGTGATTTACTTTTCAAGAGAATCACTTGAGAAGCAACCTGACTATTTTGCCGTAAATCTTAAAACAAAGAAAGAGACAGCGCTCACCAATTTTCCCGACCCTTATCCCGGACTGCAGGGAGTAGAGAAATCGCAGATATCCTATAAACGTGGCGACGGAATTACGCTTACAGGGACCATGTATCTTCCTGCAGGGTACAAAAAAGAAAATGGCCCGCTTCCAGTGTTAGTATGGGCTTATCCGCGTGAATACAAGACGGTTGAAGCAGCCGGCCAGGTGAAAGGCTCGCCATACAGATTTCCCAGAATCAGTTGGGGCTCACCAATTTACTGGGTTACAAGAGGCTATGCGGTAATAGACAATGCCGATATGCCGATTGTGGGTACAGGCAACAACTACCCTAACGATACTTTTGTTGAGCAGATTACAGACAATGCGAACTCGCTTATCAACTATGTTGCAGGCTTAGGAATAGGCGACAGGAAGCGGTTTGCCGTAGGAGGCCATTCTTATGGAGCTTTTATGACAGCTAACCTGCTGGCTCACACGAATCTGTTTGCCGCCGGCCTTGCAAGGAGTGGCGCATATAACAGAACACTGACTCCTTTCGGATTTCAGAATGAAACGCGCACATTCTGGCAGGCACCGGATGTATATGGAAAAATGTCGCCATTCTACTACGCAGATAAAATCAAAACTCCACTTCTGTTAATTCATGGGATTGATGATGACAACTCAGGCACTTTCCCTATACAGAGCGAAAGACTTTACAGCGCAATTAAAGGATTTGGCGGTACAGTAAGGCTGGTGATGCTACCCAAAGAATTTCACGGGTATCGCAGCCGTGAATCTATTTTACACACGCTCTGGGAGCAGGATCAATGGCTGGAGAAATACGTTAAGAACAGGAAGCCATAATTTAATAACACATTCAGGAGAGAAACCGGTCAGACAAGGCCGGTTTCATTTTTTTACATACTCTGTTTCATAGCAATCATAACATTCATCACTAAGGAGTAGCCTGTCTTTGCTTACTTTCACCCGTTGGTTTACATAGCCATTCTTCAAAACCAGCATCAGCACTTTCTCGTCTCTTCCCACCATATTGGAATACATCATTTTAAGCTCATACCCGGTTTCTGATACTAGCGTGTCGTTCGCAAAATATTTTATTTTATTGCGTGAGATTTCCATGCTGCGATTGACTCCTGTGTTGGCAGGGGTAAGTATCTGACCAGCAAATCCGCCAACAGACCTTGTCCATTCCCACTTTCCAATTAGGGTCTGATGCGCTGTACCCACCTGATCTTTCTCACAGGAAGTAAGCACCAATGTTACTAAAACCAGAAAAAGTATATGAGGTTTTATCACTACAGGAGTGTTACTATTTAATAAGACACTAATAAGACCATAAATGCTGCCTGTATTCATTCAAAATAAGGAGATACAATTACATTTTGTGTGAACTACAGAGCGCACTCTCTGTAAGTTGATATCATAATAATAATGGTTTGTGAATGCAGGCTGCTATCATTCTGAACCTGAGGTGGACTCCCGGTATCCTCTCCATTGTCATTCCCCACTTGATGCGGATTCTCATAAATACCCACTGTCAT
>JACFNA010000079.1:555-13353 GCA_019455085.1 Chitinophagaceae bacterium | reverse complement strand
TTTGTTTTCTCAAAACAGAATTAATGGAAGCATACATATCGGGTGTGGCAGTTTCAATGTAGAGCTCAACCACTTCTTTAGGTGATAACTGATTCTTATTTTTTGCATCGCGAATGGCAGTAATCAATTCTTTCAACTGATTACCTTCATTTAGAATTCCATTGTCGGAGACATTCAGCGGGGGTGCCTGGCGTACCATAAGGTCTCCGTCGCGTGCTTCCAACTGGTGATAAATCTCTTCAGTTACAAAAGGCATAAAAGGATGCAGCAGCAGGAGTAGTTCGTCAAAAAACTTTATAGTAATATCATAATCTTCTTTGCTGATGGCTTCTCCATAAGGAGGCTTTATCCACTCAAGATACCAACTGCAGAAGTCGTCCCATATAAGTGAATAAATTACTTTCAGCGCTTCGCTTAATTTAAAATGGCTGATGAGGTCGTGAATTTCTGCACTTGCCTGTGATAGCCTTGCGGTAAACCAACGAATTGCGAAATTGTTATCGCTTTTACTTCCGGGGAATGATTCGTGGGTACCCCACATGCGCACCAGTTTCAGCGCATTCCAGAGTTTGTTGTTGAAATGCCGGCCTTGTTCAAGTCCCGACTCATCAAACAAAAGATCATTTCCTGCCGGAGAAGAAATCATAATCCCAAAGCGAACTGCATCTGCACCATATTTATCTATTAGTTCCAGAAGATCCGGGCTGTTGCCAAGGCTCTTACTCATTTTTCTCCCCTGGTTGTCGCGTACCATTCCTGTGAAATACACATCGTTGAATGGTTTTTCCCCGGCAAACTCCATACCTGCCATAATCATACGTGCCACCCAGAAGAAGATAATATCCTGACCTGTTACCAAAATCGACGTAGGGTAGTAGTAGGCAAAATCTTTATTGCCCGGTTGCGTGATGCCTTTAAATACCTCCATTGGCCAGAGCCATGAGGAGAACCAGGTATCCAGTACGTCGGAGTCCTGCATAAGTTTCACCGTGTCAGCCAAACCGTTATGTCGCCTTGCATCGGCCTCATCGGCTCCCACATACACATTGCCTTCATCATCGTACCATGCGGGAATCTGCTGCCCCCACCACAATTGGCGGCTGATACACCAGTCTTTTACGTTTTCTAACCAATACCTGTAGGTGGCGATAAACTTATCGTGCGGATGTATTTTTATATTACCATTGACTACCTCATTAAGTGCTGCATCAGCGAGAGATTTCATTTTGACAAACCACTGAGTGCTGATTTTCGGTTCTACTACGGAGTGCGTACGCTGGCTGTATCCGATGCGGGAATCATATAACTCTTCTTTAATAAGCAGTCCTTCGTCTTTCAAAGCTTCCACTACTTTTTTTCTTGCCGCAAAACGATCTTCACCTATGTATATCTGTGCCTCTTTGCTGAGGGTGCCATCGTCATTCAGCGTATCGATTACAGGGAGGTTATATTTTAATCCGATATTGAAATCGTTGATATCATGTGCAGGAGTAATCTTGAGTACTCCGGTTCCGAAATCCTTATCCACATAATCATCAAATATTATGGGAACTTCCCGGTTGATGAGTGGTATGATTGCCTTTTTATCCTTCAGATGTTGATACCGTGGATCGGTCGGATTGGCACACACAGCTACATCACCCATAATAGTTTCCGGCCTTTGGGTGGCGATGGTGATGTATTCGTCGGTTCCGGAAATGCGGTATTTTACATAATAGAGTGTGCCTTTAACATCTTTGTATTCTACCTCTTCATCGCTCAGGGCAGTCTTCGCCACAGTGTCCCAGTTGATCATTCGGGCGCCTCTGTAAATAAGGCCTTTGCGATAGAGTGCCACAAACACCTGAATCACAGCCTTGTAATAATCAGGATCCATAGTGAAGGATACACGGTTCCAATCGACGCTACAGCCCAGTTTTTCTATCTGATGATAAATGATGTTACCATACTTCTCCTTCCACTCAAATGCATATTTTAAGAATTCTTCCCTGCTAAGGTCACTTTTGTTGATACCTTTTTCTTTCTTAAGCATATCTACCACCTTTGCTTCGGTAGCGATGGAGGCATGGTCGCTTCCCGGCACCCAGCAAACGTTATATCCCAATGCTCTGGCGCGGCGCGCCAAAATATCCTGTACGGTTTCGTTGAGTGTATGCCCCATGTGCAACACCCCGGTAACGTTAGGTGGTGGGATCACCAGACTGTAAGGAGGCCGGTCGTCTGGTGTACTATTGAAATAACCTTTTTCTTTCCAGTAGGCATACCACTTATTTTCAACTTCTGCAGGGATAAAGTTTTTGCTCAGTTCCATTTTCTTCAATTCATGATTACAGGGCGCAAAAATAGCACAATCGGCGTTTAACGAAAGGGAAATAAGATGGTGCAGGCTATATATCCATATTGTCCGGTATCAGGTACCTGAGATAATCGATAAAAGTGGACCTGGGTATGTTTCTGGCACCCAGAGAACGCAGGTGTTCAGTTTCCTGCTGGCAGTCGACCAGGCATCCGCCCTGCGCTGCAAAGTGTTGTACGAATCGGATGAAGGCAAACTTGCTGGCATTGGATTCCTGCGAAAACATACTTTCTCCAAAGAACATTTTTCCCATTTGCAAACCGTAAAGCCCCCCTACTAATTTGTCGCCTGACCAGGCTTCGGCACTATGAGCCACCCCCATTTCGTGAAGTTGGTTGTATGCTTCTTCAAATTCGTCGGTAATCCACGTTGCATCACCTGAAGCCTTTCTCCTGGTATGGCGGCATCCTTTCATTACCTGTGCAAAATCCTTGTCTATTGAGAACGAGAAGTGTCCTTTAGTAAGATAAGGATGCATGCTTTTGGAAATCTTTAATTCTTCAGGGAATAACACAAATCTGGGGTCTGGATGGAACCAGCATCTGGGATCCCCTTCATTGTACCAGGGGAAGTAACCTTTACGGTAGGCTTTGATGAGTGTTTGTGGTCTCAAATTGCTCCCCACTGCCACTAACCCCTCATCAGTTAACAAGGATGGAGAGAGAAAAGAATCACTGTTTTCATCTAAATAATACCAACCCATATCCCCATGTTGTTACATCAGGCAAGTTATATGAAAAGATGTAGAATTGAATGCGTATTAGTATTCTGGCATTCTTTCAATAGTAGCTCCTATACCTCTGTCGGTGATTTGATCGCACATGGGTTTTAGCGTATCAAAGTCGCCGTTCTTTACAGCATATTTGCCTTGTGTGTGTATGATTAAGGCGCACTGTTCAGCCTGTTCTTGTGTGTGTCCGCATATTTCAACCAGGGCCTGAATTACCCAGTCGAAGGTGTTTACTTCATCGTTCCAGACGATCAGTTGATAGGATTCCACCAAAAGTTCTGTAATCCCGGTCTGCTCTATTTCTATGGTGCGTGTGTCACCCATCGATGCTTAAAATTCAAGTATCAAAATTACTAAATCCTGCCGAAGTCGGTGGTGCTGTGGTAAGAATCTTTCCTTCAAATCAGTTAAAATAAAGGGAAGCCCGATTGTATTCAGGCTTAACAGTTAAATTGCACTTTTGTGCCACTATGAAACTATATTTAAAAGCCCTGCCTGTCATCTGCGCCTTCTTCCTGATTCACGCTTCAGCAGCAGCCCAATATTATTATAATGATATTCTCAATATCAACAAAAGTAATGAGGAGTATAACAGACTGAGAAAGGCGAATTATAAAATTGTGACTCTTGAGAGTTTTGAATCCGACGACTCGCCAAGTGAAGGTTTTTTCTGTGAGAGAAAGTTAAATGCTGACTACTCTGAATCAGTGATGGCTTCTAAATCCAATGTCACAGGAGAAGCAGAGTTAAAGTCGATGTATCAAAACGGCAGGTTGGAAAAGACTGTGAGCACTACAACTGGGGTGACTAATATCACCCAGATTAGTTATGATAGTATCGGCAGAATACGGTTAATAGCCGTCTCCACTTCGGGAAATGCAGATAGCAGTCTTTTTGTCGAAGAAAGAGCTTATGAATATGGAAGTGATGGAAAGCTTAAGATGATGACAAGGACAAAGAATGGAAAAGTGGTGTCATTAATAAGCTTTAAGTATGATGATGCCGGGAATTTGATAGAAGAGACACCTGATAGGCCAGCCACAGATCGCAGGTTTTATTACTATTATGATGACAAGAACAGGCTGACTGATGTGGTACGGTTTAATGAAAGGGCAAAGAGATTGCTGCCCGACTATATGTTTTTGTATAGTGAAGACCGACCAGGCTTTATCTCGCAAATGATTACTGTAGATGAATCAGCTCAGGGCTACCTTGTGTGGCGCTATGCCTACACAGCAGAAGGGTTACCTGAAATTCAGAAGTGCTATTCTAAGGATAAACAATTGGTAGGAACTATTCAGTATGAATATCGCTGAGCGGGGTTAGACCAGCCTTGAGATATTAAAGAATATCAGGAAGATTGAACCTATCACTACAAGAAACATTGCTATCCTCAGAGGTAATAATTTTTTCTTAAAACTCTTTGCTGCCAGATACATAGCCACCACACAGCAGATAATTGAAAAGATGATGATGCCTGAGTAATGTCTGATGATTGCGGGAAAGTAGCTCAGGAAAGTATCAATCTGATCCCGTTCGCTGATTTCGCCCAGCCTGATGGTAATGGAAATCCAGAGAATAAATAACAACAGGGGAATCAGGAAGATAATTATTGCGATAGTAGCAGTTGTCTTTTTGGGGACATGAGAGTGAGTAGACATTTTCCAGATATAGTTTAGGTGCTTAAAGTTAAGATGATTTAGGTGGCCTGGCAAATCTGAACTTTGCGTGCTCCTATTGCCAGGTTATCAGGTAAGCGTAATCGTTTTTTGCCTTTTGCTGTATAGTGTCAAAATTGTATGCTTTTGTAATGGCTTTTTGAATGTCCTGCATGAGGTAGTTTTAGCCTTTATGTCCCGACATAATCAGGAATCTTTTCCGAAGAAAAAAGAAGCGGATTGATTTATTATAAAATAATTACAACTATCTTTATGAAAATTTTTTATTCAAACGGAAGTTGTTGTAATTATCACATTATCAGCATGTTAGAATTGTAATTGCTTCTGTCTGATTTTTCTGTAAACTCACATCAAAAATAACTGGCATGGTTTTCGGCTATTTTAGATGAAAAATAATTGCAATTCTGATCGAATTTTACTCTTTTTAAAACCCCATAAATTAGAATAAATCAAATGGATCACACAAACATGCCGGTTTCGGTAGAGGAATCTCCTAAACCCAATAAAGGAAAAAACATAGTTATTGGTGTCCTTTCAGCTGCTGTATTAGGCTTAGGCGGCTTTGCTATTTACAATAACAATAAGAGTAATGAAGAAATTCAAACTCAGCAAACTGAAATAGAAAAAGTTGTTTCAGAGAAAAGTGAATTGCAGACAAATTTTGACGCCTCCCTTGCCCGTTTGGATTCGTTAACTTCTATGAATAACGACTTAAAAACTCAGATGTCTGCTAAAGACGCTGAGATTGCAAAAATCAAGTCAGAAATCCGTAGTATTCTGAATAAGAAAAATGCGACTGCAGCCGAACTTGCACAAGCCAAGAAACTGATTGACCAATTAAACGGTCAAATCACTTCCATGCAGGAAGAAATCGCTGCGCTGCAACAGGAAAACACAAACCTGAAAGAAGAAAACACAGGTTTGGTGGAGGCGAAGCAAACATTGACCAGAAGCCTGGACTCTACTACTGTAGTAAACAGTGCCCTGACAGAAAAAGTTGATGTTGCATCCACGCTGAATGCTTCCAATATTACTATTGTACCAGTGAAAGTAAAGAACAGTGGCAAAGAAAAAACTACTACAAAGGCGAAAGCTGCTGATAAGCTGGTGGTGAAGTTTGATGTTACAAACAGAATTATTCAATCTGGCAGTACTGATATTTATGTAGTGGTGATAGGTCCGGATGGCACCCCCGTTACCAATACTCCTAACTCTGGAAGGTTCATGACCAGAGAACAAGGCGAAAAGTCATTTACCGCCAAATTACCCGTAACACTGGAGACCTCAAAGACAAAATCCGTTGAGTTTAGCTTTGTGCCTGAGAAGCATTTTGAAAAAGGTCAATACAAAATTGAGATTTACCAAAACGGTTTCCTCATTGGCGAAGGGACACGCCAACTGAAAAAAGGAGGCCTGTTTGGTTAAAGATTCCCCGTTAAGTTCAATGTCCTGAGAAATTCCATCCCTTAGAAGAATTAAAAAGAGCTATCATTTACGGTAGCTCTTTTTTTATGTCCTTTTATTTCTATTCAATTAAATTAGCTGATTAATAATTGCGACAAATGGGTTCGAATGGGTGCTCCCGGCCCTTGCAAAAAAATATTCAAAAAGAAATGAAGATGCGATACCTGGTTACATTCCTTCTCTTATTTTTTTCGATAGGAGTATATGCACAAAAGATTGACAAGAAGCTTGACCGCCAAATCAGAGAATTAATTTCCGGGTTTCATGGGAAGATGGGGGTCTATGTGTATGACCTTAAAAAGCATAAGGAAGTTGCAATCAATGCAGATGAAATGTATCCGACGGCGAGTATGGTTAAGATACCGATACTTATAGGGATCATGCACAAAATACAATCCGGGGAATTAAAATTTCATCAGCGAATGACTTATACGGATTCACTCTATTATTCAGAAGGAGATGATATTCTTGCATCATTTAAGAGTGGGGAAACCATTGAGCTCGGAAGGATAATTTCACTGATGCTGAGCTATAGCGACAACTGCGCGAGCTTGTGGTTACAGGGGCTTTCGGGCGGCGGAGCCGTAATCAATAATTATATGGAACAATTGGGTATGCAATCTACAAGGGTGAACAGCCGTACACCCGGAAGGCGGGGAGACTGGGAGAAATACGGTTGGGGGCAGACAACACCACGGGAGATAGCCTCATTAATGAAGATGATTAAAGAGAACAAAATAATTGACAGGAAGTATAGTGAAAAAATGCTCCGCATGCTCGGGCGACAATATTGGGATGAAGAAGCTATTTCACAAATTCCACCCGATGTTTTTGTGACAGATAAAAATGGAGCCGTGGATGCAAGCAGGGGAGAAGTACTTTTTGTAAACGGAAAACACCCTTACATCTTTGCAATCTGCTCCAGAGAAAATCAGGATGAAAGCTGGGAACCGGGCAATGAAGCCTGGGTGCTAATCAGAAAGGTATCAGCTTTACTGTGGAAATATTACAATCCGGGAAGTAACTATCAGCCTCCGTCAAGGATAGAATAACAAATTAATGCTATGATGGAGGTGCGTCACCATTTTGATTTAAAGGGGTATAATACTTTCGGCATACAGGCTACTGCTGAATATTTTGCAGAGTTTTCAGATTTGGAAGCACTGAAAGAACTCATTACCTGCTCACATGATAAGAACCTTATGATTTTAGGAGGTGGCAGTAATATACTTATCACTCATGATATTTCGGGTTACGTATTGCATAACCGGATGGTGGGTATAAGTGTAGTTGATGAAACTGAAAATCACGTATATGTATGTGCGGAAGCGGGAACAGTGTGGCACGATTTAGTGATGTATTGTGTAAGCAAAGGATGGGGAGGAATAGAGAATCTCTCACTAATTCCGGGCACAGTGGGCGCCGCCCCCATACAGAATATCGGGGCTTACGGAGCCGAACTTAAGTACAGCTTCTTTGAGCTGGAGGCCTTACACTTATCTGATTTGAAAATACATAAGTTTGATGTGAAGGGTTGCCTTTTCGGTTACCGTGACAGTATTTTTAAAAGAGCATGTAGAGGGAAGTATGTTATACTGAATGTCACGCTTAGGTTAGCTAAGCATCCTGTGCCCAACACTTCTTACCACTCACTTCAGAAAGAATTGGCGGCATTGAGATTGCCCTCAGTAACTATCAAAGATGTTTCAGAAACTGTAATTCGTATCAGAAGGTCTAAGTTGCCCGACCCTAAACAAATAGGGAATGCAGGCAGCTTTTTTAAAAATCCGGTGGTAGAAAAAGATAAGTTTCTTTTTCTGCTGAAAGGCTTCCCAAACATGCCACATTTCGATATGGGAGATGAAGTGAAAATTCCCGCGGCCTGGCTAATAGAACAACTCGGCTTCAAAGGGTACCGCGAGGGAGATGCGGGATGCCATGTCGATCAGCCATTAGTACTGGTCAACTATGGAAGTGCTACCGGGCCACAAATTTTGAATCTTAGTGAATCAATAATCAGGAAAGTAAAGCAGTCATTTGATATCACCCTGGAAAGAGAAGTGAACGTGATATAGCCTTGTGGGTGAATGTGCAAATAGCGCAAGCGTCTCGCTTGTGCTGTAATTTCTATTCTGCAAAAGGCATTTGATAATGCAGGTATTTCGTCAATCCTTCAAAGTAGCTTAGTTTAATGGCTGAGGGTTTGGCACAAGCGAGACGCTTGCGCCAGAAAGCTTTGTAAGGAAGTAGGTTTAATCGATTGGGTTTAGGAATGTAGGGCACAAGCGAGATGCTTGCGCCAGAAAAGGGTCTATTTGTATTGGTTTTTCAGTTTTATCTATAAAATTCAAATCAATAGCGCAAGCGTCTCGTTTGTGCTGTAATATCATATTCTGTAAACGGTAGTTGGTAGTTCAGGTATTTCGTTATTGCGTTCAAAGTAGCTTGGTTTAATGACTGAGGGTATGGCACAGGCGTGACGCTTGCGCCAGAAAAGAATTTAGATATATTAGGTTTTCAATTTTATTTATAAAATTCAAATCAATAGCGCAAGCGTCACGCTTGTGCTGTAATATCATATTCTGTAAACGGCAGTTGGTAGTGCCGGTATTTCGTTATTGCCTTCAAAGTAGCTAAGTTTAATGTCTATGTTTGTATTCGCCACAAGCGTGACACTTGAGCCAGAAAAGCCAGTAGAGGCAGACGTTTGCGCTGGTAGATGCTGGAAAAGGACAAATGAGCTGGTTTAGGGTTTAACCGATTGTTACTTAGGTGGCTTTAAAATTTACACTACAGAACTAAAGGCTGTAACGGACTTAACAATTATTATTACATTTAATCATGAGTCGTAAGTATAAGTTTGCAGATAATGACAAGCTTTATTTTATCAGTTTTGCAGTAGTGTTTTGGATTGATCTTTTTATCAGAAGTGAGTATAGGGAGATAATGCTTGAGAGTTGGCGTTATTGCCAGAAGGAGAAGGGTTTGGAAATATATGGTTGGTGTATTATGACCAACCATGTGCACATGATTGTCGGTAGTAAAGACCGTGCTTTGGATAAGATTGTTGGAGAGATGAAGAGTTTTACCTCCCGGAGCCTGAGAAAGCAAATTGCTGAAAATTCTGGAGAAAGCCGTAAGGAGTGGATGTTAAAGATGATGAAACGAGCGGGTATTGAAAATGGCAACAATAATGACTGGCAATTATGGCAACAACATAATAAACCTATAGAGATATTTAACAAGGAAGTGTTTAATCAAAAACTTGAATACATCCATTTGAATCCTGTAAAAGCCGGATTTGTTGAAAATCCGGAAGATTATCTTTATAGCAGTGCAAGAGATTTTTATGGAAAAAAGGGGTTAATTGAATTAAGTTATATAGTGTAAATTATTATATAAGGCTGTAATTGACTGTGAATTTCTGTCAATGGTCGTGAATGGTGCAAACGTCTCGGTTGAGCCTTTAAAGGTTAAGTATGTACGGCACAAGCGTGACGCTTGCGCCAGAAAGGGGAGCCAGAAAAGGATCTAGATGTATTAGGTTTTCAATTTTATCTTTAAAATTCAAATCAATAGCGCAAGCGTCTCGCTTGTGCTGTAATTTCTATTCTGCAAAAGGCATTTGATAATGCAGGTATTTCGTCAATGCCTTAAGAGTGGCTTAGTTTAATAGCTGAGGGTACGGCACAAAAGAGACGCTTGCGCCAGAAAAGAATCTATATGTATTAGGTTTTCAGTTTTATTTATAAAATTCAAATCAATAGCGCAAGCGTCTCGCTTGTGCTGTAATTTCTATTCTGTAAATAGCAGTTGATATTGTAGATAATCGATCGGTTCAGAATGGTTTACGTTTAATGCTTGTTGGTACGGCACAAGCGAGACGCTTGCGCCAGAAAGGGCCAGAAAGGGCGAGATGCTTGCGATAAAAAAGGAGCATAGTATGCTATCACTTCAGTCATTCAGCCTATACAGTAACTGAATAAAAAACTTCTGAGGAACTATCTACAAATCTTTCTTCATCTTAATGTTGGCTCTCTTGTGTTGGGCGCCTTCCAGAGGTACTTCGTAGAAACCGTATTTCTCGTAGAGGTGGATGGCAGGGCCTAAAACTGTACTGGAATACAGTATCAGTGATTTGATATGGTTTGCAGTCGCAAAATTAATGCAGTGATGAATAAGCAGGTTACCTGCACCGGTACCACGGGCTTTTTCAGTAACCCCCATTTTGCTTAGTTCGAAGGTGGTATTGTCAACCCTTATAAGAGCTGCGGTACCTATGATTTCTTCCTGCTGCTTCGCAAAAAATATATGCCCTCCATTTTCTAAAATATAATGTTCAGGGTCTGAAAGTACTTCGATATCATGCTGCTCTGGGTTGAAGAGTTTGATAATCCATTCGTAATTAAGTTCCTTAAACTTCTCCTTCAGGTCTTCTGTGTAGTCGATAATCTCTATGCTTTTCTTTCTGTCTTCTGCCATTTTATTCTTCTTGCATTATCTTGAAATTCTGTAAAGTCTTCCCTGGTCTGTCACCGCGTACAGGTTTCCATCGTTTCCCTGTGTGATATCTCTGAATCGTTGCCCCTGATCGGCCAAAAGCCTTTCTTCTCCTGTTACCTTGTTGTTTTCTATTCTCAGCCGGGCAATGTGGCTGCCACTTAGCGCAGTTACAAATAGATTGTTTTTCCATTCAGGAATCGTATTGCCTGTATAGAATGTCATACCGCTTGGAGATATTACAGGATCCCAGTAATAGACAGGCTGCTCCATGCCTTCTTTTTGAGTGATTCCATCTCCGATCTTTTTGCCTGAATATTCAAGAGAATAGGTAATCACAGGCCAGCCATAGTTCTTTCCGGGCTGTACCAAATTGATTTCATCTCCACCGCGTGGTCCAAATTCTCCTTCCCACAAGTCACCTGTAACGGGATTGAATGCCAGCCCCTGTACGTTCCGATGTCCGTATGACCATATTTCAGGGAAGGCATTACCATTGTTGAGGAAAGGATTGCCCGGAGCGGGTTTGCCATCTTTTGTGATGCGCACTACTTTTCCCAATGCGGAGTTTAGCCATTGTGCCTGTGGGCGTGTTGCCAGGTCTGACCTTTCGCCGGTAGATACAAACAGATTACCTGTTTTATCAAACAGGATTCTGCCACCAAAATGAAGGGTACCATTATACGCAGGATTTGCTTTATATATGACTACAGCATTTTCAATTGATTTCTCATCAGCAGAAAGTTTTCCTTTTGCCACTGCTGTCTGGTTGCCATCAGGTGTACTCAGGGAAAATACCCAATAAACCATTCTGTTATTGGCAAAGTCAGGATCCAGCGTAAGCCCTAACAATCCGCCCTGGCCTCTGGAATTCACTTCCGGAATACCTGTGATAGGGGCACTGACTTCTCCGTTCTTGTTCACTATAACCATAGTGCCTTTTTTCTGAGTAATCAGAAAACGTCCGTCGGGCAAGGTGGTAATTCCCCAGGGAGATTCCAGCGAAGAAGTAATCACGTCCACCTTAAAAGGTGTCTCTGTCTTCATTCCGGCGATTCTTGTTTGGCCTTTAAAAGCCGGTTGGTAATCAGTATTTGGCTTCCTGGTTTCTACCGGAGGCAGTGTGTCTGTTGGATTTATAGGCCCGGGAGTGATATGAACCGGGTCGTTAGTGCATCCGCCACCGACAAAGGAGGCCAGCAACATGCTAAGATAAAAGAGTAAGGTATTCATACTGTGCGATTTGAATGTTTTTGTGTATTGTTTATTCCAGTTCACTTTCGTCAAATGATTGTTCGCTAAAGTTAATCATACTTCCCACCAAATCCTTAAACTCAATCTTTCCTTCAGTAACTTTTTTACTTATAAGGGAGAACGAAGCCAGACCATGAAGTACAAATTCCATGAGTAAGGCACTTTCCTTTGGATTTGCATTGGGAAAATTTTTCTTTACCAGATCCGAAAGACCGCTCACTTTATTGAGCATCAGAATTTTGGTATCGTCTTTCAGGCCGAATAATACGTCTAATTGATTACCCTTGTCAAACCATTGAATGATCTGGCGATAGGGACTTGTTTCTGCCGTTTCTTTACTCTTTCTTCTCTTTAAAGCGTCAGGATCGGGGAAGTATTTTACAAACTGAGTACGGATAGCCTTTTCCAGCAGGTTAAATGCTACCTGAAATGGGCCTTCCTGCTCTCCTTCATACACCAGTTCTATCTTCCCGGTTACCGAAGGAATGATGCCGGTAAGGTCGCTGATCCACACCTGAGTTTTAGGCTCATTGTTGATGATGGCTCTGCGCTCGGCTGCACTGATGGCATTCTCCAATGCAGAAATAGTAAGCCTGGCCGAAACGCCACTTTTCTTGTCCACAAATTCACTGTTTCTGGCTTCAAAGCTTACCTGCTCGATTAGCCTTCTGATGAGATCGCTCACACTCACTCTTTCCACCTGGTCGTTGTGAATATGCGCTTCCTGTTCTGTGATCAACAAGGCGTTTTCGATAGTAGTGGGATAGTGGGTCAGGATCTGGCTCTCTATCCTGTCTTTCAGCGGTGTGACGATG
>JACFNA010000079.1:0-527 GCA_019455085.1 Chitinophagaceae bacterium | reverse complement strand
TTAGCAGTGAAGATAAACAAAATATCTAGTGGTAATCTGAGTTTGAATCCGCGGATCTGGAGATCTCCTTCTTCCAGGATATTAAAAAGAGATACCTGTATGCGCGCCTGCAGGTCGGGCAGTTCATTAATCACGAAGATGCCCCGGTTGCTACGGGGTATGATTCCGTAATGAATTATCCGTTCGTCAGCAAAACTGAGTTTAAGGTTTGCTGCTTTTATGGGATCGATATCGCCGATCAGGTCTGATACACTCACGTCCGGCGTCGCCAGTTTTTCTGCATAGCGCTGGCTTTGGTGTATCCATTCTATCGGAGTTTCGTCTTTTAATTTTTCTATGAGGTCTATTGCATATCTGCTCACCGGATGGAATGGGTCATCATTGATTTCACTTCCCTGTACTATTGGAATATATTCATCCAGTAACGAAGTTATCTGTCTGGCTATTCTGGTTTTAGCCTGCCCTCTGAGCCCAAGCAAAAGGATGTTGTGGCGGCTGAGGATGGCGCGTTCCAGGTCGGGAATTAC
>JACFNA010000371.1 GCA_019455085.1 Chitinophagaceae bacterium | reverse complement strand
ATGTTCCTGATAGTGTATCCGTTGTAAGGAATAAAGAGTTGGTCACTTCTTAATAAGAGGTTCAGCCTGTCCGGTTGCGCAGTATCTGTCCGGATGATATTTAATACATCATTAAGGATGCCTCCATTCTTCTTTGAGGAAGAATCACGCTCCTGTGCGATGCAATTGAAAAAAGTGAATAATAGGGTAACCAGAATGAAAGTACACCGTCCTAAAAAGGCAGGTCTCATAAAAGTACGTGATGAGAATTTATCGAATTTGTCCTTATACGAAGGCATCGGTCACTGTCTGGATAAAATTGTTCTGTATCATTCTTTCTGCAATTTGCAGCATATTATTAAAGGCTGTGGCTCCAGAAATACCATGCCCAATTATTACAGGTTTATTAACCCCCAATACCGGTACTCCACCATACATTTCAAAATTAAACCTGTTCAGGTACTCGTCCTTAATCTGGTGGCTCTTAAAAATATCGTAAAAGGATTCTGCAAATTTGAGCATCACATTACCGGTAAATCCTTCGCATACATATACGTCGGCTTTATTCTTCAGAAGGTCGCGCCCTTCCGCATTCCCTTTAAACAGGATTCTGTCGCATTCTTTTAAGAGCGGGTAGGCGGCCTGGCAGAGAATATTTCCTTTACCTTCTTCTTCTCCAATATTCAGAAGCGCTACTCTGGGGTTGTCTATATTTAAAATATGTTGAGAATAGAGGCTGCCCAGAATCGCAAACTGTACAAGGTTTTCAGGTTTGCAGTCTGCGTTAAGCCCTACGTCGATAAGTAATGATAATGTACCATCCTCCTGAGGGATATATGCTCCGATGGCCGGTCTTGTCACGCCCGGGATACTCTTAATGCTGTAAAGTGCTCCCACCATCATCGCTCCGGTATTTCCAGCGCTGATGAAGGCATCCGTCTGCGAGGTAGCAAGCAGCGTAAATCCTGCGTTAATAGAGGAATGAGGTTTGCTCTTAAGAGCTTTTGTAGGATGCTCGTGCATCTCGATTACATCAGGTGCTACCACCCAATGCAGAAAATTTTCGTATTCCTTCAGCTCCTGCCTTGCATGATATATGGCATTTTCTGTCCCAATGGCAGTAACCTTTCCTTGAAATTGTTTTTGTTCCAGAAAATCTTTTATCCCCAGTATCACATTTTCCGGGGCGAAATCACCTCCCATCAGGTCAATTGCTATATTCATCGTTTGATTTTGGTCCGTAACAATTAATACGGAGGTAACAAAAAAAATCCAAAAACAAGATCGAAGTTAATCAATCCTGTTTTCGGATTCAAAATACAATTTTTTGGAAAAAGTACTCAGGCTTTTAGCGGAGCTTTTTCAGAAACCACCTTTCCTTTATAATAAAGTTTTCCTTCGCTTACGTGTGCGCGATGCCTCTCGTGAGTTTCGCCTGTTGAAGCATCAACACTCAGGGTTGGGGCTGTAGCCTTATAATGAGTTCTTCTTTTTGCACTTCTTTGCTGACTGTGTCTGCGCTTTGGAT
>JACFNA010000370.1 GCA_019455085.1 Chitinophagaceae bacterium | reverse complement strand
TGTATATGGCTGCAGGAAATATTCGTTCAGGGTTTCATCCGGGTTACCTCCAAACATTTTCATCAGCTTCTTAAAAGTCTCCGTAGCATCCTTTACATAAAACGCCTGCATTTGTTTATTGATCGTGGCAATATTGGCGTTGGGAGAGACTGTTACAAAGGTGCTCAGGAAAAAGCTAAACCAATTGTCGTTGCTAGCAGCTGCTTCAGGGTTTTCTCTGAAGGGTAAGAGGATATCAAATTGAATAGATGAATTCTGGGGGCATTTTTTTGAGATGGCTGTTACCTGATAAGGGACAAATGTAGTGTCCTCTTTTATCATGACCATTTTCCCGATAGCGTCTCTCGTGCCGAATTGCTTCATAGCCTCATCTTCGGAAATGACGATGGAGTGGGGGCTTTTAAGGCAACTCACGGGGTCTCCACTATACAGGGGGAAGGTGAACATGCTGAAAAAGTTAGAATCTACAAAAAGCAAATCCCTGGATACTACTTCTGTACCTTTTTTGAAATCTTCATTGCCTGACTGGATTCTTACAAATGACTCTATTCCGGGCACGTTAGCCTTAAATTTCGGCCCCTGAAGAATGCCGCTGTTCACATTGGTACGGTCCTCTCCGAGAAAGTGCGACTTATTGACGATCCGATAAATGTGACTGACATTGGAATGGAATCTGTCAAAACTCACTTCGTCTTTGACATAAAGGATAATCAGCATGGCAGATGCAAGGCCAAGTGCCAGCCCTGCAATATTGATGAATGAAAATATTTTATTGCGCTTTAAGTTTCTGTAAGCGATTTTGAAGTAATTCTTAAACATTATGAATGATTTTAAAGTTGCAGGAGCAAAAAGAAAGCTCACGCGTTGGTATTAGGAAGCGGGTTCAATTAAAATGCCCTTTTGTACCTCATTGATTATCAATACACTAGTATTGCAGATAATGGGTGGAGTGTACGGATATAACACATGAGTGTACGGTTTTGATACAGGTCGGTGTTTTTTTTATTTCACAGAGCGCCGCGGAGGAATTCTCTGTGCAACGCTGTGCCTTCTCTGGTTTTTTCTCTGTGTAATACTTTTTGTTACACGGAGTTTCACGGAGGAATCACGGAAGGCCACGGAGGAATTCTCGGTGCGACTCTGTGCCTTCTCTGGCTTTTTCTCTGTGTAATAGTTTTTCTTACACGGAGGGTCACGGAGGAATCACGGAGGTATTCTCTGTGCAACTCTGTGCCTTCTCTGGCTTCTCTCTGTGTAATTATTTTTCTTACACGGAGGGTCACGGAGGAATCACGGAGTGCTACGGAGGTGTTCTTTGTGCAACTCTGTGCCTTCTCTGGCTTCTCTCTGTGTAATTATTTTTTCGTTACACGGAGCGCCACGGAGGTATTCTCTGTGCAACTCTGTGCCTTCTCTGGTTTTTTCTCTGTGTAATTAATTTTTTGTTACACGGAGAACCACGGAGGAATCACGGAGGGCCACGGAGGTATTCTCTGTGTAACTCTGTGCCTTCT
>JACFNA010000369.1 GCA_019455085.1 Chitinophagaceae bacterium | reverse complement strand
AATGAGAAAAAACCTCCTGTGGAACTTTTGGCAGACAGACTTATGAATTATTATGGATTTGTGGTATTTATTGTGGCAATCGCGGCATCGGTTACCTGGTTACTTGTTTTTCAAAATCCTTACAGCGCTGCGGTGGTACTGATCACCACTATTATAATGGGATATCCCTGTGCGCTGGGTATTACCACTCCCTTGCTGGCTGCCATAGCAGGGGGTAAAGGTCTTTCCATAGGCCTTTTGGTGAAAGCAAGTGAAGTATTTTATAGCTTATCAAAAGTGGATACTATTGTTTTTGATAAAACCGGAACGCTTACCTACGGAAAGCCTACAGTTACTGATGTCCTTCCATTAGGCATTTCAGAGGAAAGACTTTTGAGAATTGCAGGTACAGTAGAAGAAAAGTCAGAGCATCCTCTGGCTCAGTCCATCGCTTTTTATGCAAAGAAAAACGGTGTACTTCCGGTAGATGTCGACAATTTCAAAGCTATTGCAGGCAAAGGAGCGTCGGCCACTATTAATAAGAAATCTATTGTAGTGGGGAGTCCAAGATTTTTAATAGAATGTGGCGTATCCATTGAAGGCACAACTCTGGAAAAAATGAATACTTTGGGACGGGATGGAAAAACAGTAATTGGGATTGCTGAAGAAAATACACTTATTGGTCTGATTGCACTTCAGGACACACCACGCGATCAGACTATCCAAGTGATGGACAGAATAAAGGCAAAAGGGCTAAGAACCGTTATGTTAACCGGAGATGCCAGGGCGGTGGCCGAAGCTATAGCTTCACAAATAGGAATTAAAGAAGTAAAATCCGAATTATTACCTGATGATAAAGTTCATGAAATTAAACAGTTACAACGAACGGGGTTTAAAGTGGCCTTTGTTGGAGATGGTATAAATGATGCTCCTGCATTAGCGCAGGCTGATGTAGGTATCGCCATAGGAGCCGGTACGGATATAGCCATTGAATCGGCAGGGGTGATATTGATTGGTAATAGAACCATAGATGCACTCAATGCGGTTATCTTAGGAAAGGCAAGCTACCGGACGCTTACTGGTAACGTGATTATTGCGGTCATTTTTAATATTATCGGTATGTTATTGGCAGCCGTTGGTTTGATCTCTCCATTAATGGCTATTGGGATTATGATAGTGAGTATTTTCACTATTCTGCTCAATACCCTAAGAGTCCGATCCATAAAATTGGAATCAATTACCGATACCAATAAAAAGCAAACGTTCACTCAGTGTGAATTTAAGATTCCGAATATGGTTTGCGAAGGTTGCGTCCGGAAAATAACCGACGAGATCAAAAAGCTCCCAGGGATTATGAGCATTAATCCGAGGGTAATTCGAAAGCAAATTATAGTGAATTATAATGGAGATAAGATAACACAAACGGAGATTAAAGCGGCGATAACGAATGCAGGATATGACCCATTGGAAATCTAATTTAGGAAATAGAATAATTAATTTAAGCCGCATCGGCTGATAGTTCTTTGAAAGTCTTGGT
>JACFNA010000368.1 GCA_019455085.1 Chitinophagaceae bacterium | reverse complement strand
TTGTAACAAAATCACACGCACCGATCTGCAATCAAACTCTTCGTTAATTATTGGCAAAAAATAAACAATCGTAATGACCGAATAAAATAAAGTAACGGATTTCATCCTCCTTCACAAGCAACAGTTCATGGAGGGCTCATAATAAAAAAGAATTGCAAAAACGTTTTTATGACCAATAAGGGCAAAAACGTTACTGGTTCAAATTACTTGAAATAAGTCCTTTTATTTGATAACTTAGCACACATTTTCCCGCGATTTATACTATTGTTTTAAATTACATGTATGAATAGTGAATTTTTGTAGCAATTTAGTTTTTTTCGAAAAATTCCGATAATAGGGATGTTTGTCACATATCGTAGAATTTTTTTAAATGGGCAATCCATCTAACACTTTTATCAAGAAGAAAGGAGAAAGTAGAAAGTAGAGATTTACCACTGATTACTAGCTATTTTATTTTGTTTTACCGCTTATTTATCATAAGGAAAGGGGAATTTGATGATAAAAAAACGCTTTTTAGGGCTACCTTTAGTATCTGTTTTACTTTTTACAATGACATTCTTATGTATAAACGATCATATCGCTTATGGTCAATTGCCACAGCCAACAAGAACTCAGCCTCAACCAGGATTTTCTCCAAGGCCTCAGCCTACTGGCACTCAGCCGCAACCAGGATTTTCTCCAAGGCCTAGGCCTACTGGCACACAGCCTCAACCGGGATTTTCTCCACGACCTCAGCCTACTGGCACTCAGCCTCAACCGGGATTCTCTCCACGGCCTCAGCCTACTGGCACTCAGCCGCAACCAGGATTTTCTCCAAGGCCTAGGCCTACTGGCACTCAGCCTCAACCGGGATTCTCTCCACGGCCTCGGCCTACAGGCACCCAGCCTCAACCAGCACCTACACCTGGTGTTGTAACTCCTCAAATATCGGGTGGATGGTCTCATTCGTTAGCACTAGACTCCGAAGGAAAGTTATGGGCGTGGGGACTTCATGAAGACGGGCAGTTGGGCGATGGCACAAACGACAGCCAAACAACCCCTGTAGCTGTTCAAATAAATGCTCTTACTACCATTACTGCCGTAGATTGTGGTGGAGATCATAGTATGGCGCTTGACTCACTCGGCAGAGTTTGGGCATGGGGTTATAACGGTGACGGAGAGCTTGGCGGTGGAACAACGGAGAATAACAGTAATGTTCCCGTTCCCGTTCCCGTACCTAACCTTACCGATATAATTGCCATTTCTGCCGGAGGCGAATACAGTATTGCTTTATCATCTGACGGTTCTGTTTTAACATGGGGTGCAAACAGTGACGGGCAGCTCGGCAATGGCAATACTGACCAGAATAGCGTTCCTACTAAAATAAGCAGCCTACCATTGATGAAAGGAATTTCTGCCGGAGAAGCTCATAGTCTTGCCGTAACAGAAGACGGCTTTGTTTATGCCTGGGGATTAAATGATGAAGGGCAAATTGGCAATGGCGAAAAGAGCGCGGACAATCCTGTTTTAAATCCTGTACAAG
>JACFNA010000078.1:726-13609 GCA_019455085.1 Chitinophagaceae bacterium | reverse complement strand
ACAAGACTAATTAATTACTCTTTACCTCGCCCTTAGTACCTAAAAAAATAGATTAGTGCAAAAGGGAATTTAGGTCTCAGATAAAATGTTAGAAATATTTTATCAAAAAATCATTAACTTATTAAAATTATTATTAAGTTGCATCACAATTGACCAAACAACGTTTGTGGATTTAAAAACTTTACAATACAAAAAGCTGGTTTTACAGGCGGTTTCTTTCAACAAAAGCTTGTCTGCTTTTGATGTATCCATTAAGATTGAAAAGAGCCTTCCGCTTACAAATAAAATATTGACAGACCTGGTGAAGCATGGTTTGCTTCGCGAAGACGGATACGCGTCTTCTACCGGTGGCCGAAGGCCGCTGAATTATTCCATTGCACCGGAAAAAGTTTATGTGGTATCGATTGCGATAGATCAGCACATTACCAAGATTTCTATAATAGATATAGCAGATGGAATCATTCGTCACCAGCAGCGGTTTGAGTTTTCTCTTGTGGACAAGAACCATTCGCTTGAAAAGCTGGGAGACCTGATAGTAGAATACCTGGAAAAGGGTTACGTAGAAAAAGATAAGATTTTAGGAATTGGTATTGGTATGCCCGGTTTTGTGGATGTAAAGAAGGGGCTTAACTATAGTTACTTTAAGGAAGTGCTCCTGAAGAAGGAGAACATACCCACACTGCTTGAAAACAAGGTGGGCGTTCCTGTATATATAGATAATGACTCCAGTGTCATCACACTGACCGAACAAATGATTGGTAAGGCACAGGGCAAGAGCGATGCACTGGTCATCAACTTCGGTTGGGGAATTGGTCTGGGCATGATTCTGAATGGGCAGTTGTTCAGAGGGTATAATGGGTTTGCCGGTGAATTCAGCCATATACCTTTATTTAATAATAATAAGATATGCAGTTGTGGAAAGACCGGTTGTATAGAGACGGAAGCCTCAATGCTCACCATTGTCCAGGATATCAGGGAGGCACTTAAGAAAGGCAGAGCTTCTGTTCTCAAAGGTTTACCTGATGATGTGGAGGCAGCTTCTGAAAAGGTGATTCAGGCAGCTATTGCAGGAGACCTTCTGGCGGTGGAGGTTTTTACACTTGCTTCCTATAATATAGGTAAAGGAATCGCCATTCTGATACATATCCTGAATCCTGAATTAATAATAATAAGTGGCAGAGGCGCTGATGTAGGAGCTCTCACGCTTGCTCCCATAGGCCAGGCTATCAACAAATATTGTATTCCGCGTCTGGCATCCTACACGCAAATTGCTGTCTCTTCGCTCAGTAAGAATTCGGAGACCCTGGGGGCGGCTGCACTCGTGATTGAAAATTTTGACGAAAGCAGAATCACTCATTTCGAAAAAAAATCAATTCCTATTTAAGCCTATAAATTTTTCACAGAGTACTATTTTATTTATGCAATCTAAACATTAACCTTAAAAAGTCTAAAGCAATGAAGCAAAAAACAAAACAATTGGTCTTCACCTTGTCGTTGCTTTTCTTTTCATTCGCACTTGTTGCACAACAAAGAACGGTGAAAGGAAAAGTGATGGATGAGAGTGGGGCTCCTTTGGCCAATGTATCGTATGTGGTCAAGGGTACACCAACAGGAGGTATGACAGATGCAGGCGGTAACTTCAGTGTGGCCGTGACAGGAAACAACACAGTGCTTGTTTTCTCATCTGTAGGATACCAGTCTCAGGAAGTAGCCGTAGGCACTTTATCTGATTTAACAGTAAGTCTTAAATCTCAGGCAGCCGGACTGCAGGAGGTTGTGGTTACAGCACTCGGTATCAAGAAGCAAAAGGCTTCGCTGGGGTACGCTGTTCAGGAAGTTTCAGGAGGGGTGATTGCCGCCGCCAACGAAACAAACATGACCAATGCACTTTCCGGTAAAGTTTCAGGTCTTCAGGTATGCGTTCCAGTAACGGTGCCGGTGGTTCTGCAAAATTGGTATTGAGAGGATACAGTTCTCTGGCAGGCGATAACCAGCCGCTGATTGTAGTAGATGGAGTCCCTATGGATAACTTCACAGGATCTACTGAGAATGGATTCTGGAATGGACAGAGAGACTATGGTAACGGTCTGGGCGACCTTAACCCTGACGACATTGCAAGTGTAAGTGTGCTGAAAGGTCAATCTGCTGCGGCACTTTATGGTTCACGTGGTGGTAATGGCGTGATCATGATTACAACAAAGTCAGGTACCAAACAACCGGGTTTAGGTTTGACAGTTACTTCTACCCTTAGCACAGAAAGCATGTTCCTGGTTCCTGAACTGCAAAGTACTTATGGCCAGGGTGATCAGGGAATCTTCAAAGCAGATAATAATACAAGCTGGGGGCCAAAGATTGAAGGACAGAGCGTCACAAAGTGGGATGGCACTACCGCCCCACTTGAGTTGTTCGATAACATGAAAGCATTCCTCAGAAAAGGAAGCAGCCAGAATTATGGCCTTTCACTTCAGCAACAATATGGGGGTACTTCTGTGTACTCTTCACTGAACTATCTGGAAGACAGAAGTATTATCCCGGGTAATAAACTTACCCGTCTGAATGTAACTTCAAGAGCCGTGTCAAAATTTGGTAATGACAATAGGTGGACAAGCGATATCAAACTGGCGTATAACAATACTGCAGGTTATAACAGGCCTATTAATGGTAAAGACCAGAGTAGTGTGTATGCAATCCTGATGTTGCCTCGCAGCCTGAATATCAGAGATTTTGCTGCCGGTGTAGATCAGTTTGGTAAAATGCTTTGGTATCCGGGCGCACTGGCATGGACACCAAACCCTTACTGGTTATATCGCTATGCACTTAATCAGGATAAGAGAGACAGGATGATGCTTAACGGATCTTTAAAATATCAGATCACTGACTGGTTAAGCGCTGAAGTACGTGGCGGTGCAGATATGTACACTACCAATACAGAAGATAAAACTTATGACGGCGGCCCGCTGGCAAACTCTTATTCTACCGGAAAGACCACCTTCGTGGAAACAAATTACAGTGCTATGATTAATGCCAGCAAGAAGAATGTGTTTGGCAAACTGGGAGGTTCTGTGATGATAGGTGGTAACCTGATGGATCACAAATGGTCTTCTATCAGTGGAAGTACCGGTCAGCTTGAAGTACCTAACTTGTTCTCATTGAATAACAGTGCAGGTACTACTTCTGTTGGTGCAGGATTCAGCCACAAGAAAATCAACTCACTGTATGGTTCATTGGAATTCAATTACGATGATTGGATCTTCCTTACACTGACTAACAGGAACGACTGGTCTTCGGCATTGTCAGCAGCTAACAGGTCTTATTCTTATCCGTCAGTAAACCTTTCTTATGTAGTGACTAATATGCTGGAATCAGTAGGAACTACAGTACCTGAGTGGTTAAGCTACGCAAAGGTGAGAGCTTCTTATGCTTCTGTAGGTAATGATATGGGGCCTTACAATTTGTATAATGGATACTCAATTGGTAAAGACCCTCTGGGTGGTACCACTGCTGAAAAAGAATCCTTACTGAAAGATCCTAACGTGGTAAATGAATTGCTGAAGAGTGTAGAATTAGGGGCTGAAATGAGATTCCTTGACAATAGATTAGGAATTGACTTTACCTGGTATAAATCTAACGCGACTAACCAGCTGATCCATTTGCCAATGGATCCTATGAGTGGATATTCAAGCAAGATTATTAATGCCGGTAACATTCAGAATAAAGGGGTAGAATTGGTAATTGATGCAGGAATTGTTCGCAGTGCATCCGGTTTCAGATGGGATCTGAGAGCTAACTACTCTACTAACAGAAACCTGGTAATAGACATTGCTAAAGATAGTGGTGTTACCTCTTATGATATCCTTGGATGGGACAACCTCTCTGTAAAAGCTGAGAATGGTAAATACTTTGGAACTATTTACGGGACTAAATTTGTCCGTGTAGATGATCCTTCTAACAAGGATTATGGAAAGCTGATTTTAGATGGTAACGGATTGCCACAGGCTACCGGACAATCATATCTGTTAGGTAACCAGCAGGCAGATGCACTCATAGGCATCACCAATAACTTCAGCTACAAAAACTTCGACCTTTCGATTTTGGTAGATGGACGTTTTGGCGGTGAAATTTTCTCTGCCACGCAGGGCGCCATGCAGGCTAACGGTAGCGCCGCAGTTACCGCTCCGGGTGGAAGCAGGGATAAGTTTATCGTAGAAGGTGTAGTGTCTGACGGTTCAGGTGGATATACTGCAAATACCAAGGAAGTAAACCAGCAGGATTATTGGAATCGGATTGGCACATCAGGAAACGTAGGTATTGGAGAAGCGAATATCTATGATGCTACTAACATAAGAGTAAGGAATGTATCCCTGGGATATACTTTCCCGAAAGGAATGTTGGGCAACACGTTCCAGAAAGTGAAAGTTGCAGCATCATGCAATAACGTTTGGATGATCACAAGCCACATGAGAGGAATTGATCCTGAATCAGTATATGCGACAGGAAGCAACGCCGTAGGTTTTGAAAGCGGTGCATTCCCAACTATGAGATCTTTCCAACTTTCTCTTAGTCTTGGATTCTGATTTTAAACACGACAAAACGTATTGAAATGAAAAATATGAAAAAGATAATCCTGCCGCTGGTCTCGGGTGCTTTACTGGCAACAGGATGTAATAAATTTGATGAAATCAATATTGACCCGCTCCAGGCCAATGAGCAACAGGTGCAGGTTGAATATTTTATAGATGGTGCCATGATGACGGACCAGATGGATCCGAACATCTCTGAAAGAACATTTGTACTTTACTGGAAGAATGCAGCCCACCAGCAATGGTCAGGCGGCGGCATCGCTACCGGTGGCTATAACGACGACTGGTCGAGCCAGTGGTACGGAACTTCATATATGGGAAAAGCGCTAAACCGTATCTACTCTGCTGTGGATGTGGCTGAGAAGCAAATCGCCAGCGGTAAAGTGAAGTCATATACTAATAATCTTCTACAGATAGCACGTATTTATCGCGCCTATCTGTTGAGCGAATTGACTGATAACTTCGGGCCTATTCCTTTAAATGGTTTCCAGGGCGTAAACCCCACTTTTTCTGATGTAAAGTCTGTTTATTATTTTATGCTGGATGAATTAAAAGATGCCAGCAATAAGATTGATATCAGCGTAGGTGAGAAACCTGGTAACACAGGTCTGGATCAGGCCTATGGTTTTGACTATGCCAAGTGGCAGAAGTATGGCAACTCTATGAGGTTGAGACTCGCCATGCGTCTTTCAGAAGTAGATCCCGGAAAAGCAAAAGCAGAATTTGAGGATGCAGCTGCCAAGCCTTTGATTTTGAATGCTGACGAAAACTTTGGCGTAGCCGAAAGGCCGGGATGGGACGATCTGACAGGTGTGATGACACGTGAATGGAACTATTATCAGTTGCCACAGACCTACAGCAACCTGGTGGTTGGACTAGGAGGTATAAAAAGCGCTGATCAGGTAAGTCCTGCTATCGCTGCTTATGTGAAGCCTGCTGATTATGTAGGAATGAAGTTTGCTGATCACTGGCCATCAAAAACAAATGATCCTATTGCAGGATATTGGCTGGATGGACTTCCCTACACTATCGATCCAAGAGCGTATAAGACCTTTATTCTTCCGGGCGACTTTACAAACCCAGACTTCAACTCTTATCCTTCATGGGATAACAGCGCGCATACTACAGTACGTACGTTGACAGATGCAGGTGGTAATACCGTAAAGACACTGGATGCCAAGTTTACCTGGAATGGCCTGGTAAATGGTGCATGGGGTGAGAAAGGAGCCAAGAACAATGTGGCTACTTATAACGGATGTACGCCGCGCCTTGCTAACCATTACAGAAACAATACCGCAGTGCGCCTGTTCTTTGCAAACTGGGAAACCTACTTCCTGCTGGCTGAAGCAGCTACTTACCACTGGGCTGTGCCAATGACGGGTAAGCAGGCTTATGAAGCAGGTCTTGATGCAAGCTTTGCCTATGTGGGGGTATCTCAATATGCATCCGCATATAAAAGTTCTACTGATTACAACAGGGCTGGTACTTCAGTAAGTTGGGATCATACAGACGAACCCGGAGCATCGCATACTATGAACTATGTGGATGGCTATACCGGTACCAGCGGATCGGTAAGTATTCTGTATCCGGTAAATACCCTTTACAAGAATGGTTCAGTAAAGAACGACCAATTAACTAAGATTCTTACGCAGAAGTTTATCGCACAGAACCCCTGGATACCAATGGAAGCGTGGAGTGACCAACGTCGTTTAGGGTTGCCATTCTTCGAAAATCCTGCTGTAGAAACTGCACTAACCAATATGCCAGATTTGAATGCTTCAAATTATATGACTAGTAGTGTAAAATTCTTCCCGCAGCGAATCAAATATCCTTCCGGCGTACCAGGTACTAATCCTACAGGGTACGAACAAGCCCTTCAGCAACTGGGCGGAGCAGATAATGTAATGACTCCGCTTTGGTGGGCTAAACATTAAGTTTTTTGCTACATTACATGAAAAGGAAAACGGCCCTGCACAAGCGGGGCTGTTTTATTTTAGAAAGGACATTCCGGAATTCGAATTTCCTGTTCCCAAATTTTGTATTCCTTTGCAAGTATGAAATTCTCTATGCGTTTTTCGGTTAAACAGATTTGCTTGCTCGCCGCATTTTCCATGATGGCTCTTTGGGTATCTGCACAGCAAATCGATAAAGTAACTCAGCCGTCAGAACATTTGTTCAGGATAGAACTGTCAAATGGACACCGGATGTTTTTTGATTTTTATGGAACAAATATCTTCCGCTGGTATTACAATCCTGAAAAAGATGGGATAGTAGCTCCGGAAGCGAATCCCCCTGCTCAGATATTGGTTGATAATCCAAGAAAACCAATTTCAGGACTTCGGTTCACGGATGAAGAAGGTAAGGTGGTTATCAGTTCGAGTGCGGTTGAGCTTACTGTTGACAAGGCTTCGCTTACAATAAGCGTAAGAGATACCAGAACCGGAAAGGAGGTGGTGACTTCTAAAGGAACATTTATCACTGGATCGAAGGAAAGTAGAATTCAACTATCGGCACATGACGATGAATATTTCTTCGGGGGAGGTGTACAGAACGGGCGGTTTTCTCATAAAGGTAAGGTGATTGCCATTGAAAATCAGAATAGCTGGACCGACGGTGGTGTGGCCTCTCCTGTACCCTTTTACTGGTCGACCCGGGGTTATGGATTCTTGTGGCATACATTCAAAAAAGGCAGGTACGATTTCGGAAAAGAGCATAAAGAGGTAGTGTCTTTGTCTCACGAGACAAATTATCTCGATGTATTTTTTATGATTGATAGTAGTGTGGCCGACTTGCTGGCAGATTATTATCAACTGACAGGCAAACCGGTGCTGCTACCGGGGTTTGCATTTTATGAAGGACATCTGAATGCATATAATCGCGACTATTGGAAAGAAGATCCACGTGGTATTCTCTTTGAAGATGGGAAACATTATACCGAGAGTCAGAAGGATAATGGAGGTATTAAAGAATCGCTCAATGGAGAACTGCATAATTATCAATTTTCAGCGAGAGCTGTCATAGATCGCTATAAGGCCAATGATATGCCGCTCGGATGGATATTACCCAATGATGGCTATGGAGCTGGCTACGGACAGACATCTACGTTAGATAGTAATATTTTGAACCTAAAGAAGTTTGGAGATTATGCACACTCCAAAGGAGTACAGATTGGGTTGTGGACACAGTCTGACCTGCATCCCAGGCCGGGTATCAGTGCTTTGTTGCAGCGCGATCTGGAAAAGGAGGTAGGAGTAGCAGGAGTGCGGGTGCTCAAGACAGATGTGGCATGGGTTGGGCCGGGCTATTCTTTTGGCCTGCACGGCATTGCAGATGCAGCCTCTATCATGAAGAAGTTTGGAAATAATGCACGTCCGTTTATCATCACGCTGGATGGATGGGCCGGCACACAACGTTACGGAGGCGTATGGACAGGCGACCAGACAGGAGGGGAGTGGGAGTATATCCGGTTTCACATACCTACTTATATAGGCAGTGGCCTTTCAGGGATGCCGAATATTACCTCTGATATGGATGGGATTTTTGGTGGGAAAAATCCTGCTGTGAACATTCGTGACTTTCAATGGAAAGCGTTTACGTTAATGCAACTTAATATGGATGGATGGGGGTTGAATCCAAAATATCCTTCTGCATTAGGTGAGCCCGCTACATCCATCAACAGAAATTATCTGAAACTAAAGTCATCACTTTTTCCATATACTTACAGCGTAGCACATCAGGCAGTCAATGGGCTACCTCCGGTTCGTGCTACTTTTCTGGAAGAGGCGAATAAATTTACTCTTGGTAGTGCTACACGATACCAATTCTTGCTGGGACCTTCTTTTCTTGTAGCTCCAATATATAAGAATACCTCGGCTGATACGCTTGGTAATGATATTCGAGATGGAATTTATCTGCCACGGGGATTATGGATCGATTACTTCAATGGTGATGTCTATGAAGGCAGCCAGGTGATTAATGATTTTGAAGCGCCTATATGGAAGCTGCCTGTGTTTGTAAAGGCGGGGGCGATTATTCCGATGGTAAACCCGAATAATCACATCAGTGAGATAAATCCTGCATTGAGAATTTATGAGCTGTATCCTTTTGGGAGGTCATCTTTTGTAGCGTATGACGATGATAAATTGAGTAATGAATATACAAGTGGAGTGTATCAGACCACACTTATCGAGTCAGAAATGATGGATGGTGTAGCCACTATTACTGTGAGTCCTGCGAGTGGTTCTTTTTCAGGAATGAAAAATGAAAAGCAAACAGAGTTCAGAGTCAATATTTCTAAGAGGCCTTCAGCGATAGTGCTTGCCATCAATGGCAAAAAGGTGAAGTTGCGGAAGGTGAAATCTGAAAGCGAATTTAGCAGTGGGAGTAATGTGTTTTTTTATAACCAAGCACCACAGCTCAATCAGTTTTCCACACCGGGCAGTGAAGCCTCGCGGCTATCGATAAATAAGAATCCGCAACTATGGGTGAAGTCTGCAATAAGGAATATTGCCAGAGACAAGATGACGCTTACAATTAAGGGATATGAATTTGATATGAGTAACAGATGGCTTCATAAAGATGGATTACTTACGGCACCTGATGTGACAATTGCAGACTCTAACCTTACTGCATATACGATTACTCCCGGGTGGCGCCCTGTTCCTAATGCTGATTATTACGAAATTGAGTTTAATGGGGTTCGGTACAGTACGATTAAGGGACACCATTTGTTGTTTGATAATCTGCAACCTGAAACGGAATACCGTTTTAAAATCAGAGCAGTGAACAAATCCGGAAAGTCGGGATGGGCCTCATTTTCAGCTACTACCGGGAAAAGCCCTTTTGAATATGCAGTCAAAGGTATTTCGGCCGCAGTAAGTGCACCGGCGCAGTCGGGAGAGGAAATAGGAAAGTTGTTCGATTTTGATGAAAGTACGATGTGGCATACGCAATGGGGGCGAAAAGCTACCCCTTTTGAAATTATTATAGATTTACATTCTATTAATCAGTTGGACAGGTTGGAGTATTTGCCCAGAGACCGGGGTAATGGTATTTGGCTCAAGGGCACCGTATCTTATTCGCTCGATAAGATAAACTGGTCTGATACCCTGTCGTTTGACTGGAAATACAATGGCGACACGAAGACGATACAATTTGGAAATCATCCGTCTGTAAGATACCTGAAAATCGTGGTGACAGAAGGAAGAGGGAATTATGGTTCGGGCCGCGAGTTGTATATATTCAAAGTACCCGAAACGGAAAGCATTTTGCCCGGAGACATTAATCATGATGGCAAGATTGATGAGAATGATCTGACATCTTACATGAACTACACAGGACTTAGATTGGGAGATGCTGATTTTGAGGGGTATATCAGCAAAGGAGATTTGAATAACAATGGTGTGATTGATGCGTATGATATTTCAAATGTGGCGACCACGCTCAATGGAGGTATCGTTTCGGACTCCAATGAAAGTGTAGCAGGAATGTTGGAGATGATTCCTGATAAAGTTGCTTACAGGAAAAATGATATCCTGAATATAAATGTGAAAGGCATAGGGCTCAGAAATGTAAATGCCCTGAGTTTTGGCATGCCTTACAATGAAAGCGAATTCGAGTTTCTTGGTATAACTCCCGTCGCTGTGAAGCAGATGGAGAATATGACAAACAACCGGTTACATTCTGATGGCGAACGGGTACTTTATCCTGTTTTTGTGAATGTAGGTGAAAAGCCGCTGCTCAATGGAAATGAAGCACTGTTCACTATCAGATTAAGAGCAAAGAAAGCAGGCAAATTTGCACTTGAAGCTTTTCAGGGAATGTTAGTAGGTAGAAACCTCACGGTGGCTCCCTTTTAATCAGCCTACAACATAGAGTTCTTTTTGAAGGTCTCTGATGCGGCTGTCTTCAAGGTATTCATCATAGGTGCAAAGCCTGTCGATAATGCCCGAAGGGGTGAGTTCAATGATCCGGTTGGCAGTGGTTTGCATAAACTGATGGTCGTGTGTGGCCACTAATACAATCCCCGGGAAGTTTATCATGCCTTCGTTAAATGCGGTGATACTCTCCAGGTCCAGGTGGTTGGTAGGCTCATCAAGCACAACTACATTAGGATTCTGAAGCATCATCCGGCTAATCATGCATCTGACCTTTTCTCCACCACTTAGTACTCCCGTTTTCTTTTTCACTTCCTCTCCGCTAAAAAGCATCTTTCCAAGAAAGCCCCGTAGAAAATCCTCATCTACATCTGTGACGTGAGGTGGTACATATTGGCGAAGCCAATCCATCAGTGGCAGGTTATTTTCAAAAAATTCAGAGTTGTCGTTGGGCAGATAGGCAGTGGTAACGGTGGTACCCCACTCATATTTACCGGAGTCGGCCTGGGCCCTTCCGTTAATTATTTCAAAGAATGCTGTGGTAGCAGCCGGATCCCGGCTAAGAAAGGCAATTTTCTGTCCTTTCATGATGTCGAAAGTTACATTGGAAAAAAGTGTTCTTCCTTCGATACGCTTACTTAGATTTTCTATATTGAGAATCTGGTTGCCCACTTCTCTTTCAGGCTTAAAGATGATGCCCGGATACTTTCTGGTGCTCGGGGTGATTTCTTCAAAGACAAGTTTGTCCAATGCTTTCTTTCTGGAAGTGGCCTGCCTGCTTTTGGAGGCGTTGGCGCTAAATCGCGCAATGAAGTCAAGGAGGTCTTTCTTCTTTTCCTCCATCTTCTTGTTCTTGTCTGATGCCTGCTTGAGTGCCAACTGGCTGCTCTCGTACCAGAAGGTATAGTTACCGGTATAGATTTTTATTTTTTGCCTGTCCACATCCGCTACGTGGGTACACACGGCATCCAGAAAGTGACGGTCGTGACTCACTACCAATACGATATTTTCGTAATCAGCCAGGAAGTTTTCGAGCCATGAGATAGTATTGACATCGAGGTTGTTGGTAGGCTCATCCAATAATAATATATCGGGGTTGCCAAAGAGCGCCTGTGCCAGGAGTATTCTCACTTTGATATTGGCAGCCACATCCTTCATCAACATCTGGTGTAGGCTCTCATCCACTCCCAGGTCGTTCAGAAGTGTGGCCGCATCGCTTTCGGCCGTGTAGCCACCCATTTCTCCAAACTCAGCTTCCAGGTGCCCGGCTCTGAGTCCATCCTCCTCGCTGAAGTCTTCCTTCATATAGAGTGCATCCTTTTCCTGCTGGATATCCCATAATTTTTTATGCCCCATCAGTACGGTATTTAGTACTGTAACGTCATCAAACTGGAATTGATCCTGCCGCAACACTGCCATGCGTTCTCCGGGGGTGATGCTCACTGATCCTTTGTTAGGTTCTATTTCACCACTCAGAATCTTGAGAAATGTGGACTTTCCTGCACCATTGGCACCGATGATGCCATAACAATTCCCCTTGGTAAAGTTGATATTCACCTCATCAAAAAGTACCCTCTTGCCAAATGCCAGTGTTACATTGTTTACCGTTAGCATGAATCCTCTGTTTTTTTGAGGCGCAAAGGTACGAATTATAGGTGGGGTGGCAATAAGGTCAGGATTATGGCCGCCCTGATACCGTTTCCATCATCAGAAACAGATTTTGTTTTGAAGATAGGCTTCATGGCCATTGAATAATAAACAGCGCCATTTTTAGATAATTTATTTCAGAAACTGCGCACTTTGAGTAACAGGCACGACCCTGGTTCCGGCAATATGGTCATAAAAACTACCGTGCCCTTTGGATTGAAGGATGCTGATGATATATGCAATAACAATTAGCTGGGGTATAATCAGCAGGAACCATACCCACATTGGATTTTCAATTCCTTCCCTTTCGTAGTATTTCATCCAGTGTACACCTGCATGTGCAATTTCCCAGGGTATAAACTTGATAAGATTCCGAATCAGAACAGGTCTTTGTACATGTTCCTCTGAATTTGTGACGCACAACTTCCGCATCCTTTTTCCGATAGTGGCTTTGTGATTTCCTTTCTCGGTCAGATAGAAATATAAAAAGACAGGGATCGTTACCGTGAGAAATCCTATTAACTGTCCAATGACAGGGCTCTCTTTCATGTGCAGCCCTGTTGAGGATGAGATCCATGTGCTTAATCCGAACAACAGAACTCCGTAAACTGCGATAACCGTATAATCGATTGCAAATGCTAAAAGCCTATTGACAAAAACCTTCATAAGATAGTTTTGATAAAGATAATTTCATTTGGCTTGTTACGCATTTCGGTGAATTTTGAAAGCAGTTTTCTGCAACTATTTCATTTGAAACCGTTGCAATTCGTTTCTATTTCC
>JACFNA010000078.1:0-716 GCA_019455085.1 Chitinophagaceae bacterium | reverse complement strand
CTATCTTAATCCTTAAAAACAAATGATATGAGTATCAGATCCAGGATTGCAGGCATTGGCATGTATGTGCCACAGAATGTATTCACTAATAACGATTTGGCCAGGTATATGGATACAAGTGATGAATGGATAACCGAGCGTACGGGTATTAAAGAAAGAAGGTATGCCGACCGGACAGGTGAAACTACCACCACTATGGGAGTGGAAGCAGCAAAGATTGCTATTGAAAGAGCAGGCATCACCGCCCGGGATATTGATTTTATTGTGTTTGCGACGCTGAGTCCTGACTATTATTTTCCGGGTTGTGGCGTATTGTTGCAAAGAGCAATGCAGATGAAAGAAGTAGGGGCGCTGGATGTGAGGAATCAGTGTTCAGGATTTGTTTATGCACTCAGCGTGGCGGATCAGTTTATTAAGTCAGGCATGTACAAAAATGTATTGGTAGTGGGAGCAGAAAAACACTCCTTCGGACTTGATTTCAGTACCCGGGGAAGGAATGTGGCGGTCATTTTTGGTGATGGGGCAGGGGCAGTGGTGCTGCAACCGACAGAAAAAGAGAATCAGGGTATTCTTTCTACACATTTACATAGCGATGGTGCCAGTGCAGAGATTCTGGCAATGTATAATCCGGGTACGCATGCAAACCATTGGGTAAAGGAGACGAAGCTGGCTGATTTTGATGATGCAGAAATCGGGGAGATGTTTTTCAGCCATGA
>JACFNA010000367.1 GCA_019455085.1 Chitinophagaceae bacterium | reverse complement strand
TCGTAATCTTCAATTTTGAAAAATGCCCATAAATAGTACTTTTTAATTTTTTCAGTCTTACCAACAATTAAAAAGCAATATTGTCCAACAGCGTTTTCTACTGTTTTCTTTTTTGTGTAAATCCAAGAATCATATTTTACTGAATTGTCAAGAGTCAGCGAATTAATATCTGCCTCAAAGTGTAATTTTTCAGTCGGGTAAGAACCGATTCTGTCTGCATTATGGTATTGAATATAGTAAGATGTCATGTCCTCAACTGGCAGGTAATTCCACATCTTATCTTACCAACCCAATACCCACGCGAAAATCAGTGGCGCCACTATAGTCGCATCGCTCTCAACGATGAACTTGGGCGTGTTCACATCCAGTTTACCCCAGGTAATCTTTTCATTAGGCACTGCGCCTGAGTAAGAGCCATAAGAAGTGGTGGAATCGCTTATCTGGCAGAAATAACTCCAGAAGGGCACATCATGCCATTCCAAATCCTGATACATCATGGGCACCACACAAATAGGGAAATCTCCCGAGATGCCACCGCCTATCTGAAAAAAACCCACACCTTTTCCGCCGCTGTTTGCCCGGTACCATTCTGTAAGGCTTACCATATATTCAATTCCCGACTTCATCGTACTTGGCTTCAACTCCTGCTTAATCACATAAGAGGTGAAGATATTTCCCATGGTACTGTCTTCCCATCCGGGTACTACGATAGGTAAATTTTTTTGCGCTGCGGCCAGCATCCAACTGTCCTTGGGATCTATTTCATAGTACTGCTCCAGCACCCCGCTTAATAACAGTTTGTACATATACTCGTGCGGAAAATATCGCTCCCCTTTTGAATCGGCTTCTTTCCAGATCTGCGCAATGTGTTTTTGAATTCTTCGAAAGGCCTCCTCTTCGGGAATACACGTATCAGTAACCCGGTTATAGTGATTTTCAAGAAGCTCCCATTCATCCTGCGGGCTTAGATCACGGTAGTGAGGAACCCGCTTATAATGGCTGTGCGCCACAAGGTTCATGATATCTTCTTCCAGGTTCGCACCGGTGCAACTAATGATTTGCACTTTATCCTGACGAATCATCTCCGCAAGTGAAAGCCCTAACTCTGCGGTGCTCATCGCTCCTGCCAGCGTGATCATCATCTTACCGCCTTCCAGCATATGCGATTCGTAACCCTTAGCTGCGTCCATCAGCGCTGCAGCATTAAAATGTCTGTAATGATGTTCAATGTAGTTGGAAACAGGTCCTTTGGCCATATAGAATTCTTTTTCGTCGCAACTTTTTCTCCAAATCAAAACGCATTCCCCAACCTCATCCGAGCTGCTTCAATTTGACTTTTTGTATAAAAAATAATTCGTGGCAAAAATAGGATAATTTACAAGACAACAGGAATAATGCCGCTATTGATATAAACTTCGGATTAACACTTCCCGGGATGGCACATCTAACAACTCAATGGCAGATATATCAACATGCCACGTAAGCACCCGACCAATACCCTCATTGTGATTTTAAATTTTTCCGTTAGGAAGAA
>JACFNA010000366.1 GCA_019455085.1 Chitinophagaceae bacterium | reverse complement strand
CTGGCGAGAGGCGCATTTTTTCAGCAAAGATTTTTTCAAGCACTGGCTCTGCATGGGCAGAGGGCAGAAAAAACAAAGAAAAAGCCAACAAGATAAATAGGTGTTTTTTCATTTTAAAGTATCACCGGCTATTAAAAAATGGCGTAGCACATACCTGTACCACGCACAAAACACAAAAAATTAATCCTCCTGCCGCTTCTTCCTTTTGTATAGAATCTCAAAATCAAACAGCGTCTCCGTTCCATGAATAGCTTGGGCATTGGCAACAAATTCATCCGGCCCCTTCAAATCCACTTTGGTTTTCATTTGAATAGCCCCAGACATAACCATACTGTTTGCCAACGCAGCCATTCCACTTGCCGCGCCTCCATCAGGGGCACCCGCCTTGGGCGAGAATACCTTGCCCAATTCTTCAGACGTCATCATCCTTTCAACTTTAGTATTACTAAGCCGTTCTGCAGGACTGATAATTGGCAAAGAACCCGATAACGCAGGAACGCATTCAAGATCAAGACTAAAAACCGCAAGAATTTCATCAGCACTATGAACCAGCTCAGAGATAGCGAATCGCCCAACCCTATACATTTTTAATTTTGAATCAAGCACTGTTGTTTCAACCCAATAGTTCTTCTGAACAGCATTATAGAGAAACTGGGAAGAGCCAGAGAACGCAGGCGAGCCATACATATCGCATGGCGGCATATTTACAATAAAAGTATCATTTTCCAGGCTTCCCTTACTCATCATTTCGTATATGTTTTTTGGTATGCCAGTCAAAAACTTAAGGGCATCATATTGAAAACGCGTATACTCATAATTCCATTCTCCTTCCAACAAGAATTTAGGCATAAGCAGCTTGTATTGCTTGGCAACAGGCCGGGTTGCTTCCGACAAGCCAAGCACCATCGACGCCAAGGTATCGGGTGTGTACTCCAATACAATGATAGAATCACCGCTGTATTGATTGCTCCATCGACCACTTACCTGCAAGGGATCAGCCCTGTTTTGATCGAGTACCGCATCCCCCGGCTCAATGACATGCCAACGAGTAGCACCCTGCATCAGCTTTGCATCGTTCCATTGCCAATAATCACTACTGGCCGCTGTAACTTCAAACTCCCTTGAGCCAACTGGCCCGTCTTTGTAATGAATATCATAATCAGCATAATGCAGAAACTTTATTCTGACCGGATCCAAACTGAATTCCCGTTCCCACTTCACTGGAAAATGCAGTGCAAGTTTGTTGTCGCCCCCCAGACTGCCTGTCCATTCATAGGCACTGATACCGAAGCGCGGAGCACCCAGTTTCTGAACCACGATGTCCGGATTTTCCCCGGTTTCAATGCGGTATGCCAAGGCAGGGCCAACATGGGACGAGAAGCTCGCTACGCCATCAAATCCCCCTCGATAAGACAGAGGAATATTAATCAAGCTCAGAATCAATTCCGGCCCTACTCTTGCTTTCAGTTCGGCACCCACCTTGCTCGATAAATCTATCCGGGTAATAAGCTCCTTTGGATCGTTTGGCAAATCAGGC
>JACFNA010000077.1 GCA_019455085.1 Chitinophagaceae bacterium | reverse complement strand
GAGTATTAAGTATTGAAGAATTATTGGAAAATATCGTAACCCCCAAACCGGGAAGCAGTACAGTCAGAATGAAAGATCTGGTACAGCCTGCCACTGATATTGCACAAATGGGGATGAATATGGGACAGGTGATTCAGATAATGGATAAGAAGAATACACGCTTTTTGCCTGTAGTGGATACCAATAACAAATACCTTGGCTTCGTGACAAAGAATGGTATCTTCAATAAATACCGTAAGTTGTTAATCAGGCGAAGTGATTTGCTGTGATCCTCAATTTAGAATAAACTGTGGATTGGATGAAGTCAGAAGACTCATAAAATTCTAAGACCCGGAAATTATTAAAACAATCTTCATGCATAACCGGAGAGATTTTCTAAGGAACAGTATCCTGGCTGCAGGTGCATTAGGCTTAAGGTCTGAAGCGCATATAGTTCCTCCGCTACCTGCTCAGGATATGGATGAAGAGAAGTACTGGAAATTGATCAGGGAGCAATTTCCGTTATCTCATCAAAAAATATTTCTGAATAATGGAACCATTGGCCCGTCGCCTTATCCGGTCGTTAGTAGTGTGTACAAGGATATGATGGAGGTGGATACGGAAGCGCGGTATGCAGGGATGGAGGATGAGGCCAGGCAGGCACTTGCCGGTTTTTTAGGAACTGATAAGTCAGAAATCTCACTCACCAGAAATTGCACCGAGGGAATAAATATTTGCTGTTGGGGGTTGCCGCTCCGGGAGGGTGATGAAGTAATACTCAGCCGGCACGAACATGTAGGAAATGCAGGACCCTGGCTAAACAGGGCAAAGCTTACGGGAATAAAAATTAAGGCAATTCCCTTAGGGCAAACGGCAGAGCAGACACTGGATATTGTAAAGAAAACGGTTACACGTAAAACGAAGGTGATAGCATTGCCTCAGATTCCATGCACGATCGGACAGATATTGCCCACAAGGGAGATTTGTGCGTTCGCGAAAGAACGTGGAATTTTCAGCTTTGTGGATGGTGCGCATCCGCCCGGAATGCTGGAGACCGACCTTCATCAGTTAGGGTGCGATATGTATTCAGGGTGTTGCCATAAATGGATGCTCGGCCCTAAGGGAACGGGGTTTCTCTTTGTGGCAAAAGACTTTAGAAATACAGTGCAGGCATTTTATGGAGGAGGAGGTGTGGATACCGGATGGGATTTATTAACCGACCCTCCCTTGCTCAAAGGATATGTGGACGATGGACACAGGTATTATTATGGTACGCAGAATGCTTCTCTCTTTCAGGGAATAGTGAAGGCTGTGGAATTTCATGAGGCTATCGGAAAAGAGAAAATAGAAAAACGTGTGCGTAAACTCGCGGCCTATCTACAGGAAAACCTGTTAAAAATAATTCCGGAGATTGAGATGCTAACCCCGGTGGAGGCAATATCCAGAGGTGCACAAATTGGTTTCAGGATTAAAGGCAAAGAGATGGCAGACCTACAGGCACATGTGCGCAAGAAGGGCATTATCGTGCGTTATGTCCCCGAGAATAATATCAACTGCCTCCGCGTGTCCACACATATTTATAATTCATTTAAGGAGATAGATACTTTTCTGCAAGCCACTGAGGAGTTTGCCAAAGGAAGTGCCTGAGTTCTTCTTGTGTATCCTTTCTGCTTCTTAACTTAGGTGAACTAATTTACAGTACTGTTGAAATAGCTTTGCATTCAATAAAAGGATCATAGTTATGAAAACAGTATTTCACGAGGCGAAGTCGAGAGGGTACGCTGACCATGGTTGGCTTAAGAGTCATCACAGTTTTAGTTTTGCAGGTTATTTTAATCCAGATAGGATCCATTTCGGAACCCTGAGAGTGTTGAATGATGATTTTGTGGAAGGAGGGATGGGTTTTGGAAAACATCCGCATAAGAATATGGAGATTATTTCCATTCCACTGGAGGGAGATTTGCAGCATGGTGATGATATGGGTAATTCAGGAATCATCAGAAGAGGAGATATTCAGGTAATGTCTGCCGGCAGGGGAGTAATACACAGTGAAAAGAATGCAAATAGTGACAGGCCTGTAAAATTCTTGCAGATATGGATTTATCCTGACACCGAAAATGTGGCTCCCAGATACGATCAGATTAATTATCTGGCTAACAGGGTGGAGAATGGTTTTCAACAGGTGGTTTCACCTGATCGCAATGATGCCGGGGCATGGATTCATCAGCAGGCGTGGTTCAGCCTTGGAAACTTCAGGAAGGGATTAAAGGAAACATACCACATCCATCGGGAAGGGAACGGTGCTTATGTTTTTGTAATAAGTGGTGAAATCAGGATTGGTGCACATACGCTTAAAGACCGTGATGCCCTGGGTATTTGGGATACCGCTGGCTTTGAGATAGAAGCACAGAAAGATGCAGAATTTCTTGTGATGGATATCCCAATGGAACTCCCTGATTTTGCAGCCTGAATTTACAATGGAGCCTGCGGGCTTATTGAAGTCCTAACACCTGAACTCCCTGTTCGAAAATCACATCCACAGGGATGTTCACTTCTCCCAACCGGTCGAGGTCTTTTTGCAGCTGATTACCAATTTTTCCCTTCTCCGCTACTAATTTGGCGACTGCTTCGTAATCTCCGTTCCCCTGTAAAGTCAGAATCAAATTGGACAGGCTGTCGATGGCACTCTTCATGTTTTCGTAGTTGACTTTATAAGTTCCGTCGCTCTGCCGGGTGAATGCATTATGTTCCTGGAAATAGTTAAATCGTATCATGTTGGCGATACCATGTGCATCGCCGGCACCGAAGCGTACCGAACGAAAAATCCCCGCAATAAAGGTGGTATAATAATCTTTCAGGTCGCCTGTCATTTCTCCTTTGGCGAGTAACTGCTCTACCATGAACAGGCCCAGAATATCCGCCTTTCCTTCTTCAAGTGCAGAGGCATATTCTTTCAGTGCTTTTCTTACGGTACCTTTTCCGTTGATTGTATTTTTAATACCGAGTCCGTGCGCAACTTCATGAAACATGGTATTGGCAAAGAATGCATCAAATTTCACGTTTTGCCTTTGGTCGGGAGTGATGAGCACGTTTGCAATAGGCACCATTATCTTATCAAATTTAGCCTGCATGGCATTCTTGAGCTGAAGCCTCCTGGTGCCCTTCTTTAACTGCACTTCTTCGTCATTGGGCAGGTTGATAGCAATTGTTTTGCCTCCTGCATTTGCTGATCCTGCGTAATAGATGACATCGTAGGCATTAAGGTCTCCATCAGATCCAGGCTTTTCTGTTTTATATTCTGATGAGACAGGGAGGCTATCCTGTAGTTCGGGCAGGAATGCCGCATATTTAGCCAGCCTGCTGCTCCAGTCTTTGTCCTTTACCAAAACATAACCCTCGTACGATGCTTTATACCCGAAGAGTTGATCTTCGTATGTTTCAATTGGCCCGATGACGATATCCAGTCCGTTATTTTTCATATCCAGCCATGCAAAGTCACTCTTCTGATAGTCGTCATGGAGTAGTGCATCTGCTCTCAGCATCAGATATTTTTTAAAGCCCGGATCTTCGGCCATAGCAGCAGCTTCCCTGAGTTTTGTTGCAGCCCGCTCAAGTGGTTGTTTAAATTTTTCATGGAAGGGTAAGGTGTAAAGCTTCCCGGTTTCGTCTCTCCTGATAAAATTGTAAAGGCCCGTTTTATCATTCAGGTTTGCTTCTTCAAATTCAACCTTACTCATGTCGGTAGGATAAAAATTGGCTCCCGAAGGTTTGGGGCCGATACCCTCTACAAAAGGACTGTCGCTTCTCAATCTGTCCCATGGGCCGTAATTAATTTCAATAAATTTCTTTGTATTTGGGTTAGTAGTGGCATTGAGAAGGCTATCCAGGTTGCCATAGGCCTGATAGGCAAAGAGCGTGTCCATTATGTGCGCCGCATCTATCAGGAGCGGGATGATTTTCTTTTCAGATTCAGTGAGCCTGGTGAGGTCAGTTGTGAGCTTAACCGGAGCAAGTTCGTTTACTCTTTGTTCCATTATATCTACAGTGTTGTTGGGTTGTTTGTTAGATGTGTCTGCGTTGTTGCACGAAATGAACACCAAGGCCGAAACCGTATTGAGCAGAAAGAAGGAATTAAGTTTCATAATGAGTTGATGTTGAACGGCTGTAAAGGTAAATATTTGTAGTGCTACATAGTAAAGAATGTGTGAATGAATCATCTCATATCGGATTGCGCACTCAGGAAGGTGAATCTATCAGAATCTGTTCGAAACTTTTGAGGTTAAAAAAATTAATAATCCGTAGTTTTATCTCCTTCAAATAAATTAAAAAATACAAAATGGACATTACAGAATTATTAAAAGGAGATTTGGGCAGCCAGTTAATAAACGGTATTGGAGCTCAGACAGGAACCACGCAAGAGGAGGCTACATCTGTTGTAACTGCAGCAGCCCCGGTGATCATGGGTATGTTACAAAAGAATGCAGGTTCCGAAGAGGGAGCGGCCGGTATTTTAGGTGCGTTGAACAAACACGACGGCAGTATCCTAGATAACCTTTCCGGATTCCTGGGTTCAGGTGATTTTTCTGATGGAGATGGAATTCTTGGTCATGTGTTGGGAGGCAAAAGGAGCACGGTAGAGAATGCACTCAGTGCCAAAACCGGGGTTAGTTCTTCGAAAGTGTCTTCCATCCTGGCGATGCTGGCTCCGATTCTGATGGGCTTTTTAGGACGGCAGTCAAGGTCTGCAGGAAATGTTACGGATAGTGCAGGTTTGGGTGGGCTGCTGGGTAGTTTACTTGGTGGAGCCGGAAAATCAGGCAGTGGAGGGAGTATTCTCTCTTCAATTCTTGATCAGGATGGAGATGGCCAGATTGGACTTGGAGATGCAATTTCAGCCGTAACAGGTGGTAGTAAGAAAAAATCAGGAGGGCTCTTAGGTGGATTGCTGGGAGGCCTATTCGGAAAAAAATAAGCAGTTAGTATTAATTGTCTGTATTCAAGAAGCGTATAAGCCCCAAAAAGGGCTTATACGCTTCTTTGTTTCTTGTTTTCGGCTCTCGGTTCCCGGAACCTGTTCAAGGGTTCCAAACACGAAGACTGTCGTTTGATAATCGTTATGCTGACGGAACCGTTGTCATTCGCAGAGGCGAAAATAATCTACATCATATTACACATGAATACCCTGAGGAGGGTATTTTTTGGGGCAGGAGGATGATCGGACTTGGTCTTATTATCCAGGAATTCCTCGATGATTTCGTGTGCCGGCTTTGATTCTGTGTACTTCTTGCTACCAGCTTCGTGGAGTCTGTAGTGTATGGTATCCTTTTTTTTACTCCCAGGGGGCAATTTTACTGTGATAGTTAAGCTCTGCCCAGGATACCCATTTCTCATTTTTTAATTTGTTGAGCCAGAGTTTTTCCATTCCTTCCGGGACCATAATTGATACACTTCTGTAGGGCGTTAGCTTTTCTTTCATTTTCAGATTATTCAGTGTGCTCAGATAATCCACCTGATTTTGCCGGGTCATGTTCCACAGGAAGGAAGTATTATATACGATGCCACTTTGATAGTGTTCCCATACTGAGGCTGAGAATCCTTGATGATTTATGTATGGCTTGGAATTCAGCTGTTCAATAATTGAAGGAATATGATCTTTTCCAAGTGTAGTTGTGAATGTGAATCCGCTTGCCTGGCTGATAGAAAGTGAAAGTGCATTTATGTAATTAAAAGTGCGTTCCAGACTCACTGTGGAATCAATGCCGACTAGTACCTGTCCTTTTACGAAGTCTTCCTCATTATTGCCGGAGGGGTTATCTTTTCTGCATCCTCCGATTACGAAGGAAAAAATCATTATGAATAGGAGAAAACGTGCAGGCATAGCATCACCATTTTATTAAGGGCAACCCAATCGTCATTTTCGCTGCTTAGACTCACCATTGGGAGTAAGGAAAGAGTGGAGCTGCAGGGAGTCGAACCCTGGTCCAAACATATCCGTTATAAGCCTTCTACATGTTTAGTCTTGCATTATTTGTCAGGATAGGCAGGGGCAAAACGAACCAACCTTCTCCTTAGCTGTATAGGTCTTAAGCCATCCGCACAGCCTGGGATGGCAGCAGCCCGTTTTCTTTATTTGATTGGGCGGAGGGTCGCGGCAACGAGCCTGCCTGACCAACGGCCATATTGGATGCTAAACTATCGCTTAGGCAGCCAAGGCAAAATTGTTATTGCCATTTAAAGGTTTGCGTATTCAGATTAAAGCGCTAATTACGCAACGCGCTACATGCTTATACTTACAAAGAACTATGCTGTCAAAACCGGTCAGCCCCAATATTTTTAATATCAGACCTGCAAAGCTATAAAATCTATATGTCATTTACAGCAGTTTGGCAGGGATTTAAGTAATTGAATACCTGGGGTGCAGAGTTGCAAAAAAAATCCGAAAACGTATATGGTTATTTAAGAAAATCAAAAAATAGTCATACATTTGCACCCATTAAAATTTTTTAAACGACCAAATGTCTCACTTAACATCAGAAAAAAAAGCAGCTTTTTTTACCGAATTTGGAGGTGCTGCTACTAATACAGGCTCGGTAGAAGCCCAGATTGCGATTCTGACAGACAGAATCAACCATATTTCCAATCACCTGAAGACCAATAAGAAGGACTTTCATACACAGCGTGGTCTAATGCTGTTGGTTGGAAGAAGGAAGAGTTTGTTGGCATACCTGACAAAGAAAGATTTGGAAAGTTATCGTTCCCTGATTGAAAAGTTAGGTCTCCGCAAATAATTTTTTTCAACATAATTAGTTATATCAGGTATTCCCAACTCATGATGTGGTTGGGAATTCTTTTTTAATACAATAAATAATATGAATATTCCCACCCCAATAAATGTAACTTTTGATCCGGGAAATGGTAAGTTGATTACTATTGAAACAGGCAAACTGGCACGCCAGGCCGACGGAGCAGTCACAGTTCGCCAGGGCGACTGTATCATACTTGCTACCGTTGTGGCATCAAAAGAACCCAAGCCCGGACAATCATTCTTTCCATTAACGGTTGATTATCAGGAGAAATTTGCGTCTGCAGGCCGTATCCCCGGTTCTTTTTTTAAAAGAGAAGGCCGCCTGAATGATTACGAAGTGCTGATTAGCCGTCTGATTGACAGAGCGTTAAGGCCTTTGTTCCCCGATGATTATCTGTGTGATGTGCAGGTTTTGGTGACATTAGTTTCCAGCGATCCGGAAATATTGCCTGATTCGCTAGCCTGTCTCGCAGCGTCAGCCGCACTGGCGGTATCTGATGTACCTATTCAGGAGATCATTTCGGAAGTAAGGATCAGTAAGATCGATGGCCAGTTTGTAGTGAACCCCGGGCGTAGTGAAATAATCAATGCCGAGATGGAGTTTATTGTAGCTGCAACCGAAAAGAATATCATGATGGTGGAAGGGGAAGCTAAGGAATGCCAGGAGGAGGATTTGGTACAGGCAATTGAGAAAGCACATGAAGCTATCAGGATGCAGATTAAGGCCCAGGAAGAGTTAAGGGATAAGGCCGGTGCGAAACCTAAAAGAGCCTACGAAAAGCCCTACAGGAATGAGGAACTGGAAAAGAAGATTTATGAATTCGCCACAGAAAAAGTACGCCAGATAGCTGAAGCCGCTACTTCTAAACATGAACGTGCTGAAGCTTTTGATAAGGTTAAGGAAGAACTTACAGAATACCTCGGTGAAGAGCTACCGGAAGAAGACCAGCCGCTGATTGGGTATTACTACCACGAATTGCAATACCATATCGTCAGAGATATGGTGTTGGACAAAAGAACCAGATTGGATGGCCGTAAGCTTGATGAAATCAGGCCGCTGACTATGGAGGTTAGCCCGTTGCCTTCTCCACATGGTTCAGCTTTATTCACCAGAGGTGAAACGCAGTCTCTTTCAACGGTTACACTGGGTACTCCACTCGACGAATTGTTGATAGAAACTGCTGCCACAAGCAATTACTCTAAATTTATTCTTCATTATAATTTTCCGCCGTTCTCTACCGGAGAAGTGCGTCCAATGCGTGGCCCGGGCAGAAGAGAAGTAGGGCATGGCAATCTTGCAATGCGTTCACTAAAGCAGCTTATGCCTGGCGATGAATTTCCATATACAGTACGTGTAGTGAGTGATATCCTTGAGAGTAACGGTTCTTCATCTATGGCCACTGTTTGTGCAGGCTCTCTTGCATTGATGGATGCAGGTGTTCCTTTCAACAAGCATGTGGGGGGTATTGCGATGGGGCTTATTTCTAAAGGTGATAAGTATGCGATTCTTTCAGATATTCTCGGAGATGAAGATCATCTGGGAGATATGGACTTTAAGGTTACGGGTACCCGTGATGGTATTTGCGGTGTGCAGATGGATATTAAAGTAGATGGCCTGAGTATGGATGTAATGCGCGAGGCACTCGCACAGGCTAAGAAAGGCCGCTTACACATCTTAGATGCAATGTATCAGACAATCGCCACTCACAGAGACGATGTGAAACCTCAGGCTCCAAGAGTGAAGAAGTTGATCATTGATTCTGAATTTATCGGCGCTGTAATCGGGCCGGGCGGAAAAATTATTCAGGAAATACAGAAGACTACAGGCACTACTATTAATATTGAGGAAGTAGGGAATACAGGCGAAGTAAGCATCTATGGCACCAACAAAGAAAATGTGGACAAGGCTGTGGCATGGGTGAATGGTATCATAGCCGTACCTGAAGTAGGTGCCGAGTACGAGGGTGTAGTGAAGGGAATAAAAGAATTTGGTGCGTTTGTTGAATTTATGCCAGGAAAACAGGGATTGCTGCATATTTCTGAGATTATGTGGAAACGCCTGGATACTATGGATAATGTGCTGAATGAAGGAGACCATGTAAAGGTGAAGTTAATCGGCGTAGATCCTAAAACGGGCAAATACAAGCTCAGCCGCAAGGCGCTGTTACCAAAGCCTGAAGGATATGTAGAGCAAAGGCGGCCAGGTGGAGGACCCAGAAGAGAGCATGATCAAAGAAGAGATCACGACCAAAGGAGAGACAGAGGAAACTCTAATCATTAGAGCTCAGATCAGATAGAATAATTCAGACGTCCAATCGCAGACTGAAAATGCTGTTGGACGTTTTATTTTTTAATGGCAGCAATGAAAATGTATTTAAAAGTGACCTTTTCACCAATAAATCAGGAAGCTTCAGAAATCCTGATGGCGCAATTGGCAGAAATCGGGTTTTATGCTTTTGAGGAGTCTGAAGAATCGCTTGTCGGCTATATTATCAAAGCGGATTATAATGAGGCGGATTTTATGAGTAGTCTGCCTGAAAAAACGGGTTTTATAGTGGAAGAATTGGCCGACCGGAATTGGAATCAATTGTGGGAAGCAGATTTCAAGCCGGTAGTTGTAGATGATTTTGTGGGGATACGGGCAGGTTTTCATCCGGGGTTAAGTGGAGTATTGCACGAAATTGTTATCACTCCCAAGATGAGTTTTGGTACCGGACATCATGCCACTACTGAAATGATGGTTAGGTTGATGCGCGGGGTGGATTTTAGGGGTAAGAAGGTGGTGGATTTTGGCACAGGCACCGGTGTGCTTTCAATTCTTGCAGCAATGAGGGGTGCCTCATCAGTATATGCAGTGGATAACGACGAGTGGAGCATTGATAATGCTGTTGAGAATATCCAGAACAATAATTGCAAGACCATAGAAGTGCATCAGGCGGCTGATCTTGCAAAGGCGCCGGCTTCTGATATCGTTCTTGCCAACATTAATCTTAACGTGCTGCTGGCGCATGTCTCAGAGATAGGAGACAAGATATTGCCTTCAGGGATTATCATTCTTTCAGGGGTATTGGAAACAGATGAGGAAAAGCTGGTATCTTCCTTTGAGAATGAAGGGTTTTCAACAATCAGAAAGATAAATAAGGGGGGATGGATGGCTTTAATGATGAAGAAGTAAACGTTTTTTTTCAGTGTTTTCAAAAAGTTAGAATTTCCTAAAATACTGATTTCGTACATTTTAGTATTATATTTGCCTATTGTACGAACTTAGTGCGACTTATCAGAAGTTATGAAAGAAGCTTTTTTAGTACTGATTGCTTACCTGATTGGGTCAATTCCGACAGCATTAATCATTAGCAAAAGTTTTTTTGATATTGACATCCGTGAATACGGAAGTGGCAATATGGGAGCTACCAATACATTCAGGGTTTTGGGGCCCAAGTTTGGTACTATTGTAATGGTAGGGGATATGCTAAAGGGAGTTTTCGCAGTAGCCCTTTACAATTTTCTCCCTTTTTATCTCAGCAACGAACTGGAGCGCACCAACCTAATGATAGGATTAGGACTGGCAGCTGTAGTAGGGCATATTTATCCAATTTGGGCAAATTTTAAAGGTGGAAAAGGAGTGGCCACGCTATTCGGCATGGTTCTCGCCATTCAACCTGTAGTAGCTATAAATTGTGTAGGTGTATTTCTGTTGGTTTTGTTCCTTACCCGATATGTATCTCTTAGTTCCATACTGGCCGGGATAGCGCTTCCAATCTGTGTATTGTGGATTTATAATGAGAAGGAAGTATTTTACAGAGTATTTGCAGTGGCGGTAGCAGCCCTGATAATCCTGACGCACCAGAAGAATATTGGCAGATTGCTGAAGGGAAATGAAAACAGGGTGCCGATTCTAAAGTACAGAGATCGCCGAAAGGCAAAGCGTAAAGAAATGTAAATTTTGAGAGTCTGGCTAAACCTTAATAATCCGGTATAGTCTTTTTTGCATGAGTTCCTACTGAAGATTAGGGAGCTTATATTTTGATCCTGAAAAATTTAAAACAAGTAATCAATGAGACGGTTTCTAACAGTAATAGTAGTGTTGACTTTTTCTCTATCCTCTTGTACCACAAATCCGATCACAGGAAGGAAACAACTAACATTGGTATCTGAGCAGACATTGCAACAGGAGGCTGTAAACCAGTATCGTTCATTTTTATCAGAAAATAAAGTAGTAAGTGCTTCAACGAATAAAGATGCTGAAATGGTAAAGCGGGTGGGCACCCGAATAGCCAGGGCAATCACAGATTATTACAGCAGCAAAGGGCTGGCAAACGTTTTGGAGGGGTATAACTGGGAATTTAATCTGGTACAGAGCCCTGAGGTAAATGCCTGGTGTATGCCGGGAGGCAAAGTGGTAGTCTATACCGGTTTGTTGGGTGTTACCAAAAATGAAGCTGCGCTGGCCGTAGTATTGGGGCATGAGATTACCCACGCTGTAGCAGGTCACGGCCAGGAAAGAATCAGCCAGGCAATGGCAGCGCAGGGGCTGGAGCTTGCAGGCAATATATTTACTTCAGGTAATCAGAAAGCCAACCAGATTTTCAATGCAGTGTATGCGCCTTCGGCTCAGATAGGAGTTCTCTTGCCAAATTCGCGTAAGCAGGAGTATGAGGCCGATCATTATGGCCTGTTGTTCTCAGCAATGGCCGGATATAATCCTAATGAAGCAATTCCATTCTGGGAAAGGATGGCTGCGCTAAAGCAGGGAAAGGAAGGGCTGGAAATACTCAGCACCCACCCATTGGACGAGAAAAGGATCCAGGCACTTAAGGGATATATTGCAGAGGCACTTCAGTACTATAAACCTATAAAACAATAGGATAAACGGGAATTTATAGGCGCGATCCCTTGAAATTCAATGCAGTAGCGATTTTTTGAAAAATTTTGCATAATTTTTTGTAACTTCGCAATCGTTTTTGTTTGGAATTTTCTTTCTCCAAACTTTTAGTTAATCTTAAAATTCTATCAGAGGCATGTCTCAAACATTGTTTGAAAAGTTACAGTTAGAGGATGAAAAAAACATTTTAATTCAAGGTCTTCCGTCCACGGTTGAAAAACAATTCTCAAAAATTTCTTTTTCAAAAAATGTCACCCAATTACTGAGAACCCGAAAAATAGACTTTGCACTGGTTTTTGTGCTTAATGCAAACCAGTTGCACCGGATTCTTGAAGATGTATGCAGTGCATTGCACGAAAACACCAAGTTTTGGATTGCATTTCCGAAGCAGACTTCAAAAATTACGACAGATTTAAGCAGAGAGTCTTCCTGGGATTGTGTGTGTGAAAAAGGATTGGAAGGAGGCGAAATTGTGGTGTTGGATTATGTATGGAATGCACAACGCTTTTACCCGGCCAATTCAGGGGTTAATGGATCCCGTGTGGTAAGTCTCAAGAGCGAAGAGAGTTTTGCCGAAGCTCAGGGATTCTGAGGTATTATTTAAGGATTACCATTCCCACTTCTTTAGCTAAGGATTGTTCCATCTCCTTGAGGTGCTTATGTGTCTCGAGCAGGATATTGAGTCGCTGTATGTCATCGGGATTGGTACTGAGTTCTTTTTCATTCTCAACAATCATCCCCCTTATTCTTTTCAATTCAAAGTACATCAGCGAAGACTTTATGTCAGCCAGGTATTGAGTCTCTTTGGTGGCCACATCCTGGTTATACTTATCCTTCCATGCTTTGCTTACTTCGAATGGAAAGGCAATAAGAGACACTACGGTCTCGCTGATAGCCTGATTGTCTGTATAGATAAAATACCTGGGCTCAGGGGTCACCCCTTCAGAAAGGAGTTTTGAGTAGATGTCTGAAATTTTTAGTAACGTGTCGTCTGATAAAAAATCTCTGATTTTTTCTTCTCCCAACAGGTAGGCGGCTACCGACTTTCCATCCTGGTAGGGTTTGTTTCCGTATTCAATCAGGCATCTGATAAGTGCCCTTTCGTGAAAGATATCTTTCCTGAGCAGGTCATCAACTTCAGCATCCTGACCTTCCGCAGTGAGTATAATAGTTGACGAAGGAGATGATGAACTGCCCGAAATCTGGTTGCGCTGGCTTTCCAGAAGGCGTTTGTGTTGTTTTTCCAGATGTTCTCTGGAAATTGAATTCACAAGGTTTACCAACCCTTCTTCTTCGATATTCAGCTTTGCGGCTATCTTCCTGATATAGTCCTGTCTGAGGGTAAAGTCTTCCGGCCTTATCAACCTGCTTACTGACTCAGCAATTTTTCTGACGGCTGCCGATTTCTTGTTGCTGTCGTTGCCTGCTTCCTGCAGTGACATATCCAACTGAAACAGGATGAAGTCCTGTTTGTGGTCTCTGATATAGTTTTCAAGAGCTTCGGCGCCGAAACGGTTTACATAACTGTCCGGATCTTCGGGAGCCGGTAGCATTACAATCTTAACGGTGAGGCCTTCTTCAAGCGCCAGATCGAGTCCACGTCCTGCCGCTGCAATTCCAGCCGCATCCCCATCGTAAAATATGGTAAGGTTAGGGGTCAGCTTCTTAATGAGCCTTAGTTGTTCTCTGGTAAGAGAGGTGCCACCACTGGCAACTACATTTTCAATTCCTGCCTGGTGCAGAGAGACTACGTCGGTATAGCCTTCTACCAACAAACATTCATCCGTCTTTCCAATAGCCTGCCTGGATTGCCAGAGGCCATAAAGTACCCTGCTCTTTACATAAACTTCATTTTCCGGGGTGTTTATATATTTTGGCGCCTTATCATTCTGGCGGATGAGCCGGGCTCCAAACCCAATCACTCTGCCGCTTTGGTTGTGTATTGGAAAAATGATACGCTCTCTGTAATTGTCTCTGTATTTCCCATCCCGCTCCACTACAAGTCCGGATTTTATCAGCAAGTCCGGATTGAATTGATTGCGGATGGCTGCTGAAGCAAAACTGTCGTCTGAAGGGCAATAACCAATTTGAAATTTCTGAAGAGTAGATAGTCTGAATCCCCTT
>JACFNA010000365.1:223-1544 GCA_019455085.1 Chitinophagaceae bacterium | reverse complement strand
TAACTGGCAGGGTTAGATACTATGCTGATTGCGATTCGCTGAAAATTACAATACCCCCTGTGACAGTAGAAGGATTCAATTCAAAAACGCAACAAACAGGAATCTACATTATTGAGGGAAGTGGTCAAATTCATCCCTCAGAGAGGAAGATTATTATAAATTATTCTTCAACAGGTGTCAATGGCAGTGTCAGCCGTTATGAGATGTACGCTGATATTACACTATAACACCTAATAAAAGAAACAGACATTTTTTGCACTTTTTCAATGCATTCTGTCGCCACGAGGTGTCAGTTGTAGCAGCACCTGTTCTTCTATCTTCAGCCAGTCGTGCCAGCAGGCTCTCACTTTTTCGGTGGGAAAATATTGTTCTGCAAGGTCAATAAACAGTCGGTAATGTCCAGCCTCCGATACCATGAACTTATAATAAAACTTGCGGAGCGCCTCTTCTTCCAACCCCTCACTCAACAGCCTGAAACGTTCACAGCTCCTGGCTTCAATAAGTGCGCATAGCATAAGTTTATGCAGCAACATTTCATCTTTAGGACCACCTTTGGGCTGGTGTTGCAGCAGCAGTTTCACGTATTCATCTTTTCGCTGCCTGCCCAGTTCATAACCGCGCTTTTTCATCTCAGCCCACACCATACGAAAATGACCCCACTCCTCAGTGACTATAGGAGATAGTGCATCTACCAGTTCTTTCTTATCGGGGTACAACTGTATCAAGGTGATACACTGTGTAGCAGCCTTCTGCTCACAAAAAGCATGATCAGTCAGTATATATTCCAGTGAAAGAGATGCCAGGTCCACCCAACGGGGGTCGGTTGGTAGTTTAAGTCCAAGAATGCTGTTGTCTGATGTACTCATCCCCCTATAATCAGTTTCATGGCTTTGCCAAAACCAGTGGCTTTTGCACTGTCTGCTGACGTGAGCATAATTTTCTCGATGATGAGTGTATCTCCTTTTTTTGATTTGTACAGGATTGATTCCAGCTGATAATCTTCCAGCTTGCCCTTCATGCAAAACTCAGATAGGTAGTCGGTAAGGATAATCGGATTGCCTACGGAATCTTCATACAGGTTGCGTTCGCAATAAGTAAACATAAAGCTGTTGACATTGAAAACCCTGCCATTCGAGTCACGAGAAGTAAAACCTTGTTTAAGCAATGAGTCGAAAACCTGTTTGGGTACCAGTCCACTGTCAATATCACTATTGCCGAAGTAAACGGGTATAGGCACTATTTTAGGCTTTTTCTTTTGCTCTTTGTCTCCTTCGTCTGCCACAGCCTGCCAGGCCACCAGCGCGCCTACCAGCATCATAAG
>JACFNA010000365.1:0-213 GCA_019455085.1 Chitinophagaceae bacterium | reverse complement strand
TATCCCGTCCTTTTCATCCTTATAAAGTTATAATAAACTCAGGCTTTCTTCAAGGGTTTTTATCTTCGCTTCTGCGTCTTCTTTCTTTTTACGCTCGTTATCTACTATTTCTGCTTTAGCATTTTGCACAAACCGCTCGTTGCTTAGTTTCTTATTCACACTCTCTAAGAAGCCCTTGAGGTAAACCAGTTCTTTCTCCAATTCTTCTTTTTG
>JACFNA010000076.1 GCA_019455085.1 Chitinophagaceae bacterium | reverse complement strand
CTGTCCCGATAGCTATCGGGATTTTTACCTTACGATCTGCCTTGCAGGCATTATGTTTATTCCCGGGATGATTGCGAAACCACTGATCTACACTTAACTTCTTCAATGTACGGGTGTAGGTTTGGCGTACCGGCAGTTGTTCCTTGTCTGCTATCTGTGCACATTTCTTTATAATCTTCTTGTACAGTTTGGCATCGGTAGGAAATGTGATGTTCTTTTCCTGCACTGTTGTGTCCACGCTTACTTCTCCATCATTACTATCATCTCCATTAATGCGGATACTCTCCTTCAAAATCAACTCTATTCCTTCTTCGCCGATTCGTTTACGAAAGTGTACTAACTCAGAAGCTTCACAAGGCGGCCCGGCTACAAAACTGTCGTAGCCACCAAAATACTGATAGTAGCTGTTTTCTGCCTATTGCTCAACCACACTCTCATCACTGAGGTTGCGGATATGTTTTAGTATCAGCAATGATACCATTAGTCTGATGGGTTTGGCTGGTCTGCCATTATCTGAACAGTAAAAGTCTTTAAAAGCATTATCAAATACCTGCCATTGGATATTGTTGGCTAAAATGTATAGAGGGTGCTTACGACTAAGCTGCTCCTCAAAGGTGGAGTAGAAGCCCATTTGTAAATGATTTTTTGATTTTGCGAGCATTAAAATCTGCAAGGTTTTGGCACCTCAGTCTTCAGCCAGATTTTTCTTTGGGGAATTTTTTGGGATGCAAGGGGTATTCAATGGGGGGTATCTGTATTATGTAGTTAAGGAATTGACAGTTTTTCCTGCAGACCTTTGGAATACTCCCGGTGGTACTTTGAAGTGTTTTTTGTTCAAAATCAATTATCTTAGGAAATATTTTCCAGGGTATGCCAGCACATTCACTGACACCTCATCCTGCATTAAGGCCGTACATTCAAAATTATCTGTATTTTGAAGTAGGTGAAACAGATCAATGGGCCAGAGTAGAAACGTCGCCCACTGTGTTGCCTGTGATGGCTTTTTCTCTTGAATCGGATGCTTTGCAGTTTCGGGAGTATGGCAAATTTGAACCCTTAACTTTTGGAGGGCAAATAACACGGTTTACCCGGATGCATTGTTGGGGTAGAGTGAAAATGTTCTACATATTTTTTCATCCAACCGGCGCCTACAGTTTGTTAGGTGTACCAATGAAAGAAATGAATAATATTTTTCTAAGCCTAAGTGATCTGTTAGGGCCGCAGGTAAGGGAATTAATAGAAAGACTGCAAGAGCAAAAATCCATTATGGGTGTGAAGCAAATACTGGAAGAGTTTCTTTTGAATTGTCTGGCATGTCGTAAACAAAAAGAAAATGCGATACATCTTTCACATACTATAGAACAACTTCGCATCCACAGCCACCAAAGAAATATCATTAAAAGTATTTGCAGGAATCACGGCTATTCCATCAGCCGTTTGGAGCGCCATGCCAGGGAAATGATTGGTATAGGTCCCAAGATGATTCAGAGAATTGGCAGATTTCACGGGGTCCTGAATTATATCAATCAACATCTCCCACCTTATAAGTGGGCACAAATCGCCTTTCAATTTGGATATTATGACCAAATGCATTTCATCAAAGAATTCTGCTGGTTTTATGGCACCAGTCCCGGTGAGTTAGAAAAGTATTCAGGGAAGTTGAATTTGAGCCTGAATTTCACGGAGGAAATAGATTCTCCCAAATCCTTTCTAAGAGTCTTTAAATAAAAATCCAGATGGTGGTTTCCTAATCAGATTTTTGTTTTTTATAAGGGATGCTGTCGTGCTACAGCTTTCACTTTTGCTACCAATAAATGATGTTGGCAAGATTTTTCATTGGTCGTTTTTGCACAGATAAATGCCACCCTAATCCTTCCATCTAACAAGATATACCAAACCGGTTTACCAATTAGTCCAAAATATGATGGCTCAATGCAGACAATATATTCGTTCAGGCGAATGAAAGTGGACGGGTACAGATATGTAATCTGTATTATGTTATTCATTAACAGCGTGTAAAGTTTGCCGAATTTTTACTATACAAAGTAATTTCTCTTTCGGAGTTTTAACCCATTAAATCTGAAAGATGTAGAGAATCTCTCTATAAGAAGCCTCAATTGTGCAGCAAAACGATGATATCAATTAGGTGAAATTATCAGGAATATCACGGAGGTACTTACAGTAAAAAAGTAAAGGGAGAAACTGCGAATCGCTGATTTAAATAGCTGCCCAGTCAATCACCATAAGCAATACACCTATTGTCTCACCGTGTATTTATGAAAGTTGTTTTTATGACCTAATAAAATCAAAATGAAGAAATTTTCCTTGTTTTTCAGCCCCTGGGTTGCCGGGATAGCTGGCGAGGCTGGGACAAGTAATCTGTGGCTACTAAGCAGGCAGCAAGAACAAATCAAACTCTTATCTATAAAACAAAAATCATGAAACAAAAGCTACTACTCATTGCAGCCTTAGGTTTTGCTACGCTATCTCAGGCTCAGAACGTAGGTATCGGTACTACATCGCCGGGCGGAAAACTTCAGATCAACCATAGTGCGACCGTAGGCAGCCCCACACTAATACTGTACGACTCGGTTACTGATGGCAATGGCGCTTTGATCAAATTCAATAATGAAGGCAGCAGTAATTACTGGACTGTTTCCGGTAATATGCATTCGTCTTCGGGTGATCAAAGCCGCTTTACAATTAAAAGTGATGAATTCCCCACGCTGGGCGACTATTTTAATATACTGTCTAAAGGAGATGTTGGCATTGGGATAAAAGACCCGCAAAATGTCCTCCACCTGCACCGGAATTTAGAGAACAGTGTTTACATGCAGTTCACCAATGGCCTCACTGGTTCCATGAACAATAAGAGTGGTTTGAGTGTAGGAATCAATCCGGATGGAAACGCGTCTGTAATGAATTATACCACAGGAGAATCCTTGTCGCTGGGTACCCAGGGATTGTCCAGATTCAGTATCCTGCCGGATGGGGAAGTCTATGTAGGACAGTTCCCGCCGGTCACCCCTCCGCTTGAACAGTTTTCTGTGATGGAAGGAAATATTCGGTTGTACAATTCTGGTAAAGGAATCATGCTGAATGCCGCTGATGGGCCGCTGATTAGCAGAGGATGGGATCCTTTTACGAGTGGTACCCGTAATGGCATAGGGCGGTGGGGATTGTTTATGGAACCACATCGGCTTACATTGGGGTTTCCGGATATTGTGGGTAAAGGATTGAATATCGTTGCCTATGGCGAAAACAGTACAGTATCCAAAACAGTACTCACTGCCCTGCAAAACGGAAATGTCGGAATAAATGATCCCACCCCCCAATACCCACTTGATGTAAATGGGGAGTTGAATATTACTGACGCACTCAGAATTGCAGGAAATGCCGGCACCGCAGGACAGGTACTCACTTCTACCGGTAACGGTGCACCGCAGTGGGCAGGGCTGGCTGCTCCCAATATTCGGTTTAGCGTATTCTATGAAGAGGACGTAGATGGTTCTGCCATAGAGGATATTGATATTGCCAGAACTGACTATAATACATCGACAACAGCCGTCAGTATTGCTTCGCCGGGAATTACGATTAACACGCCCGGGCTGTATCACCTTGAATTTAATATAAACTTCGTTGCTTCGAATTCACCAGTTGGTTATCTCGACCTGATTGTTTCCAATATACTTCCAGGCGGTCAGGACATTTATCTGACAAATAGAGAAGCGATAACTGACGGTTATGCAAGGAATTTCTATTTCCCGATTGAAGTGTATATCGGAGCCCCGGTTACATTTACTTTACAAGCAGGTTACGGTGTAATCGGTGGATTGGTACGTCACCTTAAATGTTCAATGCGTGGCCACATGATAAGCCAATAAGTGTACACCTGCACAGGGTGGATGCACCGGGAGTTACCCAACAGAATTAATACAAGTAAATAAAAAATCAATCACAAAATGAAGAAGGTATTACTACTCTTACTGACACTTTGCATTGCATGCATCACACACGCCCAAAATATAGGCATCGGTACTACTACCCCTGCAGCCAGTGCCAAGCTGGACATCGTCGCTACCGGTAAAGGGATACTCATTCCACGGATGACCACGGCCCAGCGGACAGCCATTACCAACCCTGCCAGTGCCTTATTGGTTTATGATACCGACACCAAAGGTTTTTGGTATTATGATGGTGGAGCCTGGCAAAACCTTACTAACGGAAGTACAGGTTGGTTGCTTCAGGGAAATGCAGGTACCGATACTGCTACCCATTCCATCGGTACTACCGATAATCAACCGCTGAGCTTTAAGATAAATAATACCCGTTCTGGTTTGTTAGGCACCAATGGAAATATTTTTTGGGGACAGAACAGTGGTAATAGCAATACTACAGGACAAAAGAATGTGGCTATTGGATATGGTGCATTATTTTCAAATAAAGTAGAAAGTCATCTGGTAGCGATTGGTAATGGTGCATTGTATCATAACGATAGTACGCATACCTACAATGTAGCCATCGGCAATAGCGCACTTTACAGCAACACTTCCGGTTTTGGAAATACAGCCATCGGGCACTATTCGCTCAATAATAATACAACAGGGACTGTTAATACCGCCATTGGCACTCACGCCTTAGCAGACAATACTACAGGAAGTCACAATCTGGCAAATGGTTATTATACATTATCTGGAAACATAACCGGTACTGGAAATGTTGCAGTAGGAAGTCATGTATTAGGCTGGAATTCGTCTGGAGATTTTAATAACGCCATGGGATACATGGCGTTGTGGTTTAATGAAACGGGAAATAAAAATACGGCAATAGGGGCTGGTACATTATTTTATAATAAAACCGGTAGCGGTAATGTGGCTATTGGATCAGGTGCATTACACACCAACAAAGATGAACATAACCTGGTAGCAATCGGCGACAGTGCGCTGTTTAGCAACCTGGAAGGTACTTCTATTACAGCGATAGGGAACAAAGCACTTTATAACAACACAACAGGATCCAATAATACGGCAAATGGCAGTAGTGCGCTGTACTGGAACTCCACAGGAAAATTGAATAGTGCATTTGGTGCGCTATCACTCTTCTACAATACAACGGGAAATTTCAATACTGCAATAGGAGCTAGCACCCTTTTTAACAATTTAGAAGGTGAATCTAATACAGCGGTAGGACATGCAGCCTTAAATAATAACAGAGCAGGATCAGAAAATACGGCAGTAGGGCGGAATGCTCTATTGGCGAACACTACCGGAAGCAACAACACAGCTATTGGAAAGAGTGCTTTACAAAATAATCGTAATGGAAACAATAATGTAGCAATAGGATGGAACGCCCTCTTGTTTAATGGCAGCGATGATAATGTAGCCATAGGGAATCATGCCTTATTTAATGGTGCAAATGGCAAAAATCTTGTAGCAATTGGTGATAGTTCATTATTCTATAATGATGGGCTGTACAATACTGGCGTGGGTAGCAAAACGCTATTTGCCAATACAACAGGATATTACAACACAGCTACCGGATATCGTTCGTTGTATAATAATACCAATGGGTTTTATAACTCGTCTTTGGGGTATGAGTCACTCTTTAATAATGATAACGGTACTGGTAATACAGCTTTTGGTAATAGGGCGCTTTATAGCAATATCTCAGGCGACTTCAATACAGGATTAGGCTATCAAACTAAGCTAGGCGCTACCAACCTTACGAACGCAACAGCTATTGGCGCTTATGCAGAAGTAGGCGCTGGCAACAGCCTGGTATTGGGCAGCATAAACGGTGTCAATGGCGCTACAGCCGATGTAAAAGTTGGTATAGGAACCACCACTCCTGACCATATGCTGGAAATAGCTGCAAACAGCCATCCAAGCGGACCGGTACAATTGCAACTTTACGAAAAGGAAAATGATTTTGTCCGGTTAAGGCTTGTCAATAATGCTACCTCCTGGTATTGGGATATCGCTGCTAAACCTCAGCCCATAGCAGCAGATTCCCGATTGAACTTTTACCTGCATGGTGTGGGTAATATACTCAGTCTGTATGGTAACGGCAATGCTTTGCTGATGGGCACACTCACCCAAAATTCAGACATGACACTGAAGACCAATATACTTCCGCTGACCAATGTGCTCAGTGCTGTCCTGTCACTGAATGGCTATCACTATCAATGGAAAGATAAGAATAAGGATCAGTCTGTACAGATAGGTCTGCTGGCGCAGGAGGTACAGAAATATTTTCCTGAATTGGTGAAAGAAAATGACAAAGGCATGCTCGGTGTCAATTATTCCGGTCTGGTGCCGGTAGTTATAGAGGCGATGAAAGAGCAGGAGAAAAAAATCAGGAGTATGGAGCAGCAAATTGAAAAACTGGAAAAACTTATAATGAAAATGAATCCTGAAAATTAGAAAATATGAAATGAGCATAAAGATTAGCGAGCTAAATTATACCCAAAGCGATGATAATTTTTATGCGAATTCCATCTGACCAATAAAACTATAAAAAATAAACAGATGAAAAAGATTATTTCATTAATTATGCTGAATTGTGTGATACATACAGCCACAGCGCAATTGTATGTGTCACCCGGCACAACACTGTATCTGGCAGGTGATGCTAAAATCACGCTTCAAAACACCGATCTTGTGAATGAGGGTACTATCTCTGCACCGTCCATCGGCAGGTTTATCTTTAATGGCACCGGCAATAATCAGATATCGGGCACATCCGTCCCCACCTTTGCAGAATTGGAAATTGCCAAAACAGGCACAGGATTGCTTACGCTTGACAATGATATATATGTTTCTGGTAAAATTATATTTACCTCCAACCTGATAGAACTGGACAATCACAACATTGATTTAGGAACTACCGGTTTTCTGGAAGGAGAAAATGAAAACAGTCGCATCACCGGTACAAGTGGAGGAACTGTATTCCTTACCACTTCACTAAATGCACCTACCTCAGCCAATCCCGGCAACCTCGGTGCTGTCATCACCTCTTCGCAAAATTTAGGAAGTACCGTAATACGGCGCGGACATCAATCCCAGGTAAACAGCAGTGGTACCGGCAACAGCATTTACCGGTATTACGATATTACTCCCACCAACAATACCGGCCTGAATGCTACGCTTCGCATCAATTACTTTGATGCAGAGAAAAACAGTTTAGATGAGAATGCCTTTGAACTTTTTAGCAGCAGTGATAATGTGAACTGGACCAACAGGGGGCAAAGCGCCAGGGATGCCGTATCGAATTATACAGAGCAGACAGGGCTGAATAATTTTTCAAGATGGACACTAAGTACGAATGCTGCCGTACTTCCTGTGACCGGATTGCACCTCACCGGACGATGGAAGAATGATGCTGCATGGCTGGAGTGGATGACACAGACAGAATACAATAACAGCCATTTCAACATAGAAAGAAAATACGATGATGAATTAAACTTCTATATCGTCGGACGAAAAAACACCACACATCCGGGAGGCAACTCTACTACACCTACAACCTATCACTGGACGGATCATGCGCTTTCCAACAAAAGTCCAATACAGTATAGGATCCAACAACAAAGTTTAGATGGCGCTACGGCATATTCCAATATCATATCCATCCGTCCGGATGCATCATCATTGTTTATTCAGAAGATCTATCCAACAATAGGAGTGAAGGGATCTGTGTATATAGCAACAGGTGGCATGCAGATAAACAAAATGCAGGTACAGGTATTTGATATATCGGGCAGGTTGATGTTGAATAAGGAAATGAATTATCAATCGGGCTGGATGTCATTGCCACAATTAGCAGCCGGTACCTACAAGGTATTTGTAAGATCAGGTGAATACAAATGGGAAGGCAGTTTTGTGAAGGATTGACAAAAGAAAACTACAGGTGAAAAAAACAGGAAAGACTTTCAGGTTATAGTATTCTTTTTGTGAAGAATGACAGCACCCCGAAAGTCTTTATCCTAACGAAGAATCACTACCTGAATTTTCTTTTGAATATTTTTTGTGTTACCCAATGGGTGGATCAGTAAATAATAATTACCCGGCGCTAAAGAACGGATGTCAAGCCTTTTAGTATTTTTAAATTCAAGGGCTTTCTTTCCATACGCATTGTATAAGGTAGCGTGATACTGATGAAGGAAACCTGCTTCAATTAAGAGTGATTTGAGGGAGGGCATCACAAAATAACTACACATAGGTCTGGTGTTTTTTATAAAAAAAATTTTTGGAAGAGAATTGCAAAAAAAAGTTAGAGTAAGATGATAATTTGCTGTAACCATCTGTTGGGCGGATGATTGAGTTAACGGATCAGCAATGACTGAAATTATTAGTATATTAGAGCTAATCTACTGAAAGACAAGAATAGAAAAATTGAAGTTCGTTTTCAAATAGCTAAGCTATGAAGAAGTATTTTACTTTTCTATTACTATTGGGCCTGACCTTACCGGCAGTCTTTAATCCCGGATTTTGTCAGCCTAATCTTCAGCATTTGGAATATTTTGACAGACATCAGGGGTTATCTGGCGCTAAGGTTACGGATATATTTCAGGATGATAAAGGGTTTCTCTGGCTTACTACCACTCATGGACTTAACCGGTACGACGGAAGTGAGTTTCTTTCTTTTTCACCCTATCGGGGGGAGGAATCACAGCGGCCGATCCTCATGTATCGCCTGATTCCACATGGTCCGAACCGACTGTTAATAGGAACAAATGATGGTTTGTTTTTATTCAATACGCAGGATTATACATTCCGGAAAATTGACTTTTCGGATATCGGAAAATCCTTGTCAGAACCGGGACTCCGAAAATACCTTAGTATCATAGCGCGGCTTGAAAAAGATAGTAGTGGAAATATTTGGGCGGGCACCCCTGTATCACTGTATCGTTTGGATTCTGCTCTTCGGTTGAGAAAGGTCTTTTGGTCGGATTATAAACAAAAGGATCTGTATTCAAAAAGGTTGAATTACGTTTTCAAAGTCCTGCCTGTTAATAAGAAACTGCTACTTGCCTGGCTGGATAATAAGGCACATGTATGGAACAATTCAAAGGATAACACAAAAGAGACTTTTATTCCGGTTGAGCATTGGGGAGATGGAAGGCTTGGATTTTTAAAAGATATCCACTATCCGGATTGTTATGGATTTAAAAACAGGTATCTTATTTATTTCAGACGCAATGTGGATAGCCTGTTCATTTTTGATGTTCCTACCGGCCGTAAGGCTTCCTGTTATTTTCAGTATATGAACGACAGGGATTTTGATTGGCAACATGTAATCTCTGTTCTTTCTGATGAATGGCTTGCCTTATCATTGGAGAACAATGCACTCACGCTGATTCATGTTTCAGACAAGAATAATCTGTTGTCTGTAAAGCATTTTCCGGAAAGGATATTTCCTGAATATAATCTCGGAAAAATAATCACTGACAGTGAAGGTAATTTGTGGGCGACAGGTAAAAAAGGCGGGTTGTTTAAAGTGGCTTTCCAGAGGCAAAAATTCAACATTACAGATTTACCTGAACCTAAGATTCCCGACCATGCATTTAGGATTTCAAGCTTCTTGCGAAAAGGTGATAAAATTTTTGTAGGTATGTATGGTGAAGGATTGTTTGAATGGGATCCTGAAATTGGAAGCATTAACCATCATTTGAACAGGTACAGATCAGGTATAGCCAAAATTAATACAATATGGAATCTGAGAAATGGGAAAGGGGATACCATTTGGGTAGGTACACAATCAGGTATGTTTTGGTACCATACAAAAAAGAAAACATTCGGGCTTACCCCCGGAAATCATCCGGAAGAGCTGGATGTCCTGCCAATTCCAGTCCAGTTTACAGATAGCCATGGTGATGTGTGGATGGGATTGGGCATGGGTAGTGGTGTTGTGAGGTATAAAACATCCACACGTACCTATACCCACTTCAGAAACAGTGCCGGAGAATATCCGTATCGTTATCCGGTTGCGGTGGCTGAGGATAGAAGGTCAGATATATGGTTCCTCAGTGATAACAGTACCAACCTTGTGAAATGGGATAGAAAAGCCAAACGGTTTACAATTGTCCCTTTGAATATTCCCCATTTTGGTGATAAAATCTCCTGGACTGTACTATTAATTGACAATGAGGACAATGCCTGGTTTTGTACCCAGTCCCTGGGATTGATTTGTTATAACCTTACCAATCATACTTATAAGTTGATGAAAAAGGAGTATGGTATAAATATAGATTTCCTGAGCGGCCTGTATCTTGACAGGGAAAAAAGGATATGGGCTGTTTCCAATTCGGAGCTGTACTATTTTGACAGAGACATTAACAGGTTTGTGAATTACAGTTTTGAGCCTGATGCGAGGATTATGGAAAAGAGCGGACCATTCTATTATGATTCCGTTTCCAAAAAATTATATACGTCACTTTTTAGAAAGATTATCTCGTTTAATCCGAAATCACTGATGCGTGTTCGCCCACCTATGGACGTAGTGCTCACAGGTTTGATGGTAATGGACAAAGAAGTATCCATTCCATCAGACAGGAAGCTACATCTCAGATGGGATCAAAATGATATAACCCTTTCTTTTTCGGGGATTAATTTGTCTGATGGGAAACAGAATCAATATTCCTATAAATTTAAGGGTGGCAACTGGATAAATATAGGATTGCAAAGACAGGTCAGGTTTGCCAGCCTTTCTCCCGGCACCTACGATATAATGATACGGGCTGCCAGGAGCAATGAAGACTGGAGCACTCACACAGAAAGTCTTCGCATTGTTATTGCGCCACCCTTTACATCCACGGTTTGGTTTATTTTGATTTGTCTTCTGCTGTCGGGAGTCCTCATTTATGTATGGTACCGCTACCGGCTGAATCAGATTCTGAAAGTACAGAAGATCCGCGCCAATATTTCTCAGGATCTGCACGATGAATTGGGTTCGAAATTAACCAGCATTGGCTACTTGAGCCTGATAGCACAGGATAAATCAGAAGCCGACCCGAAACTTGCAGAAGTACTCAGGAAGATCAATGAGAGCAGTGTGGAAGCTTCTTCCTCAATGAGGGAAATCATCTGGGATATCAATCCCGATTTGGATAATCTGAATTTGCTGATTCCACGGTTAATTCAAAATGCCGCTTCTATCCTGGAGCTAAGAGGAATTATTTTACATTCTCAGGCAGATACCATTCCTGCCTCGGTGAAACTCAGCCTGTATAAACGAAGAGACTTTAAGATGATTTTTATGGAGTCAGTCAATAATATTATCAAACATTCCGGCGCTACCAGAGCATGGATCAGTGTGAAGTATGCAAAGAAAATGATTCACCTGACCATTGAAGATGACGGCAAAGGTTTTGATACTGGTAAGTGCGGTGTGGGTAATGGACTGAAAAATATTTCTGCAAGAGCAGCAGCTCACAGGTGGAAATTAAACTATACCTCTGCCGAAGGCAAAGGGACTGTGCTGAGTTTGACCCTTAAAATAACCTGAATGGGGTATTGAGAGGTGAAGTGGAAAGTGTAGCTTCGTAGATTAAAATATTACATGATGGTCACCCTGGTAATTTTTGAGGACGACAGCAAACTCAGGCATGCATTAAAGGTGCTCCTGGACAGGGTAGAAAATTACAAAGTGGTGGGAGATTATGAAAATTGCATGGAGGCAGGCGACATTGTAAAAAAGCTAAATCCTGACCTGGTGATCATGGATATAGACCTGCCGGGGCAGAGTGGCATAGAAGGTGTCAGGCAAATCAAGGAAGCCAGCCCACTGACCCCTGTCATTATCCATACCGTTTTTGAAGATGAAGACAAGCTGTTTGACAGCCTGTGCGCCGGTGCCAGCGGGTATTTGCTGAAAAACTCCACCTTCCCTGAACTTCTCACAGCACTGGATGAAGTGTTACACGGAGGCGCCCCCATGTCTCCCTCCATTGCCAACAAGGTATTGAAATCATTTTATAAGCCCAGGCAAAATGATTATCAGCTTTCACCCCGTGAGAAAGAAATTTTGAGCTGGTTGGTCAAGGGGCATAGCTATAAGATGATCGCTGCCGATTGCTTTATCAGCTATGACACGGTAAAAGTGCATATCAAAAATATTTACAACAAGCTACACGTCAACTGCGGCAGAGAAGCTGTCGCTCTCGCTTTGAGAGACCATATCGTTTAACCATTATTGTTTATCCCATCCCCTTTATACGGTAAAAAATAACCCGAACGGGGTATTGCCGGAGGTTTTTAATACTAATAGCTTCGGTTATTCATCATTTCGTTGATCATTCCATTCCTATTATACTATTGATAAACCATCCTGCCATTCCCGGGTATTAAGCTGCCGGGAAGTGCTTCCCTCTGATGGTGTTTGTGAGACTGTCATGCTCATGCGGGATTGAGGGCATTCGGTCGGCACAATTAGCCGGGGCTTTGAGGGTGGCGATTGGGCTGAACGATTGAGGGGATAGGGGTTTCGGGTTTCGGGTTTGGGGTTTCAGGTTTCTAGTTTAGAATTATGAATTGACTACTTGCGACTTGCTACTTCCTACCTGCTACTATTCCACCCTGGGTTAGGGTTACTCATAATGTTTCAAATTTTAATTGTAAAAAAACATAAAACTAAAAAAATGAAATCGCTATTTCTACTTACTGTAATCCTTTGTATTGCTTTTGCCGCTGACGCACAGAATGTGGGTATCGGCACTACCAACCCGGATGCATCTGCAAAATTGGATGTTACCAGCACCGACAAGGGCATGCTGGTGCCACGTATGACAGAGGCACAGCGAAATGCCATCTCTGCCCCCGCTACGGGGTTGCTGATTTATCAGACAGACAATACCCCGGGATTTTATTATTACAACGGCAGCGCCTGGGGACCTGTTTCCAAAAGCGGAGCCGGCAATACGGCAGGCTACGGTACATGGGGCGATTGCAGCAGCAATAATATCAGCGAGTATTACCCCGTAACCGATGCCACCGGTAGTGCTGATGATGATTTTGGATATAGTGTCTCTATTTCCGGCAACTGTGCGATTGTGGGAGCTCCCTATGACGATGTAGGTACTAACGTAGATCAGGGTTCTGCAAGCATTTACCAATGGGATGGCACTGGTTGGGTGATGATGCAGAAACTCACCGATGCCACCGGCAGTGCTAGTGATTATTTTGGAACTAGCGTATCCATTTCCGGTAACTATGCGATTGTGGGGGCAAGGTATGACGATGTAGGTTCCAATATAAACCAGGGCTCTGCAAGCATTTACCACTGGGATGGCGGCAACTGGGTGCTGATGCAAAAACTCACGGATGCCACCGGTAGTGCTTATGATTATTTTGGAAATAGCGTTTCCATTTCCGGCAACTATGCGATTGTGGGGGCAACGTATGCTGAAGTAAGCACCAATAACGAACAGGGCTCTGTGAGCATTTACCAATGGGATGGTGCTAATTGGGTATTAATGCAAAAACTCACGGATGCCACTGGAAGTGCTTTTGATTATTTTGGAACTAGCGTATCCATTTCCGGTAACTATGCAATTATAGGGGCGAGTGGCGATGATGTAGGTACCAATATAGAACAGGGTTCTGCCAGCATTTACCACTGGGATGGCACTAACTGGGTATTGATGCAAAAACTCACGGATGCCTACGGCGGTACTGATGAACACTTTGGAGGCAGCGTTTCCATTTCCGGCAACTATGCAATTGTGGGGGCATATAATGATGTAGTAGGTACCAATACAGACCAGGGTTCTGCCAGCATTTACCACTGGGATGGTACTAACTGGGTGATGATGCAAAAACTAACTGATGCCACC
>JACFNA010000364.1 GCA_019455085.1 Chitinophagaceae bacterium | reverse complement strand
CAGTGTATGGTTACTCGTGGTCAGTTCCTCGTGGGTGGCATGCAATCCGTTCAGTTCCTCTTTTAGACTTCCCGTTTTCTCATCCTGCTCTATCACATAAAGAAACAATTCCTCTATTTTTTCTAGACTTTGCACGGAAAGCTCGCTTAGGTTAAACTCATAATTCCCGTCGGCTGTTCTAGACAAAGCCGTAACCGGAAGTATGCCCGGTAAATGGCGATTTTTTTCAATAAACGCTTTGGTTTCTGCCAAGGTTTTAAACTTATATTCGGGATTCAGTTCAGAAAAATCGTTAAAGTAATCCTCAAATACATAATCCGGATAGGTGCCTCCTGCGGTAACAATAGAACCGTTCACTTTAAGTTTTTCAGATCCGGTGGGAGTGGTGGCGCCAATTCCCATCCATCCGTTAGAACGAATGGTTAGGGCATTTTTCTTCGAACTCGCATTAGCTCCATTTCCTACCATAAAGAGAAAATCAGCGTTATCAGAATTAAATGTTCCAAATGCCGCAGAATTATCTCGGGTAGCTGTAGTTCTTTCTCCGAAAGAGGCTGAATTCATGCCTCCCGCAACATTAAATGTTCCGAAAGATGCAGCTCTTACTCCGTCAGCTTTATTATTATGACCAAACACGGCAGACTGATTTCCGTTAGCCTCTGACATATAGCCCACTGCAATAGTATTATTCCCTGTTGATTTCGTTTGATTCCCAAAGGCACTGGAATTGATTCCACTGGAAGTCACTTTATCCCCAACAGCCATACTTCGCAATCCTAAAGGGTTACTAGCATTAACTTGACCTCCCCTCACCGATCCTTGCACATCCAGCATCACCCCCGATGTTGCCTGAGTTTTGCCCACAGCCACAGATCCCATAACATAAACATTAGAACTGTTGGAAGTTGCAGGGGCGGGGGGAGTGGATCCCTGAAGATACCACGGATGAGCGCCACCACCGGAAGAAAGGTTTTGCCATGCACTGCTGTCATAAAACCAGAAACTGGCCGTATCTGTATCATAAACCAGCAATCCATCCGCCGGAGCGGAAATGGCTAATCGGGAAGCAGAATCCATTCGCGGAATCAATACCCCTTTATCTGATGAAGTTATATCTAAAACTGTGCTGCTGTGCGGATTGTCGGTTCCAATCCCAACCTGAGCAGAGGCTGTAGAAATAGAAGCCATGAACAATAGCGAATAAAGAATTCGTCGGTTAGTAGTTGTTGTCATATCATAATCCTTTAAATGACAAATTTAGACTTTTTATGATAATTTAAGCACAAATAATATTATAAAGTATTAATTAATTAGTTAGTTTTCCCACTTCCCGTTCGCAAACGAAGTTCACATGCCTTAACCGACTTCGGATCGATTTTTAACACCATACCGCCTAAGGTTGAAGGTTTTAACAAGACGCTTCCGCTCAAGGTTATGCTTCTTTGCGAAGTGAAGTGCACTTGTGAGACTTCCGCAAATGTCTGATCGCGTATAACAATAGGGGAAACCGAGGTCAATTTGAATTTCCAACGGTCAAAAGTTTGATTTTCAA
>JACFNA010000363.1 GCA_019455085.1 Chitinophagaceae bacterium | reverse complement strand
CCGCCTGAGTGTGAGGGTCTTTGCCTGGAATGAAGAAGTGGTAGGCGCCTGTCGGAATACCCTGTTCTTTTGCTTTCTTCCAGTTTCTATCAAACTGCCGATCCACCCTGGTATTACCCTCTGTTGCCTTTATAAAGGCAAATCCGATCTTAAGTCCCATCGATTCCATATTCTTAACCTCACCCCATTCAATATTTCCCTGATAACGGCTCACGTCGATACCATGAATACTGTATCCGGATGGTATGGTGATGCCAAATCCCGGGTAAAATACCGGTTTCCCGGCTCTGAAAAAGTAGATAACGGCCAATACGGCCACAACCAGAATACAGAAAGAGAGAAATATCTTGAAACCGAGATAGTAAATCTTCTTTATACGTCGCTTTGCCACAACGCAAATGTATTAACTTATGGTTCCCTGCTATTCATATTTCGCACTATAGAATTGAATAAGCTTTTTATCTGGAGCATAATGAGTCAGAATAGGATTAGTGGCATTGATTTTGCCTATAATAGTGTAATTTTCTAAAGAAAATGTGAATTGAAAAACAGTAGATTATGTACTAATGTATTAATAATCAGCTGTTTATAATAATTTTACTAAGAATTGCGGCGGATTTTTTAACAAGTTTCAGACGGCCAAAGCTTGTCTTCATGGCATCTGAAGCTTAAATTTGCAAAATCTTTTAATAGAATATATATCGGCAATACAGCCGATAACACGGGGTAAAAATTCTTAAATAATCCTTTTCCTGCGAAAGCGCAGAAGTTTGGAGAGCGTGAGCAAATCATTTGATCTTGAAAATTTGGAAGTTATGAAAAAGATTCAGTCAAAGAGTTTACTAACGTTAGTTGTTTTTTTGGTCGCAATTGGGATTGTTACCACTTCAGCTGATCGTTTTATAGGAATTCAAAATACCGCAAAAGCGGATACTCTGAGGAGTGATGGCGGAGCTGCGGACTATTACGAGATAGATAATCCGAACAGGGTGCGTTATCCGGCTATTCTGCGTGAACACAGGGAAGAGAGTAAAGGGTATATCAAGCAGTATGTGAAGCGTGAAAGAGCTTATATTAAATTGATGTTCAGAAGGGGTAAGGATTACATGCCAATAGCCAGGGAGATTTTTGACAGATTCGATGTGCCGCGCGAGTTTCAGGTACTTCCGGCATTGGAATCTAATTTTACGGCCCATGCGGTGTCTCCGGCAGGAGCTGTGGGGTACTGGCAATTTATGCCTGAACTGGCAAGAGAGTATGGCCTCAGTATTACCGGTGGCAATGATGAAAGAAAGAATTTTAGAAAATCAACTGTAGCTGCTGCTAAGTTTATAAGATACCAGTTAAAAGTATATAATAACGATCCGCTTCTGGTGGTGGCCGCATACAATTGTGGACCCGGAAGAGTAAATCTGGCTATGAGAAAAAGCGGTGCAAAAGACTACTGGAGCCTGAAGCAATATCTCCCTGCTGAAACAAGAACTTTCGTAATGCGATTCCTGGCGCTGAATGTGGTGGAGATGAATTATGATAAGTTTTTGCAGAATAGCCTCG
>JACFNA010000075.1 GCA_019455085.1 Chitinophagaceae bacterium | reverse complement strand
ACGGCTCCCGTCTCTTACTATCATCAGCGCAGTATTGGGCGGAATAGAGCCCAGATTCTCCGCATACATGGTTACTACATTTTGCCTGTATTGCGGATCAATAGATAGCGTGGCTTTTATTGGCTTATCAGAAAGTCGTTGGTGCGACATAATCAGTTTCCCATTAAAGAATACAGATACACTGTCACCATCAATCTCTCCGTTATCATACAGTTCGATCTGAAATACCGGATTACTAATCTTTATCGTTTGCACCACCTCATTCTTTCTGGAGTCATATCCTCTGAATGAAGGCACCGGAGGCATCTCTATTTTCCTATTAGGTTTCGCCACTTCTTCTGATGGCTTTTCTACCTTAATCTGATCTGATATTGGTTTTGTCTTCTCCGGTACAGGCACTTTCTCTGTTTGGGCTGTTACATGATCTTTGGGTTTCTCTGCCGGCTTTGGAGTGGCGGGCGCAGGAGTCTTTTTTACAGGAGCCTTTGCAATCTGATTTTCTTTTTTTGCAGGAGGCCTGGCCACAAAGGGCTGCCTGTTCAGAACCTGGCGCGACAAGATCGTACTACCCTTACCGGTACACACCTGATCAGGAGCAGGCACCCATTCCCCCTTAAGGTATTCGGTATTATCGCTACCGCGTTCGTAATGGAGTGTATGTATCTGAAAACAGTTCTGAATATTTGGCGGGGTATTATACTTGATACGTTCCACTTCTGTAACCACCATCTTACCCGTCCTTGAATCAAAAGAGCCAGTAACCCTGCATATCGTATAATATCTCTTTGCCCCCAAATCAGTAAAATAGGTATAGCTGTACCCTCCTACCTTACTACCCTGCACATCCAGTTCCAGCACGTAGGTAGTCCGACTATCAGTTATCCGGCCCAGAATTCCCGGAGTAGCTTCATTAAAACTGCCGCGCCACTGGCCATTCAGGCTAATCTTACCTCTTGGGGAGGTTCTTGAATTGTGTGCATCATTATTGGCATAATTACGCGAAGGCGACTGCGCAGAAGCAGTAAAAAAAGCAGGCAGCAAAAAAACAATTGTAAAAACTCCTTTCATGCACCATTTTTTATAGTCCGGTCAAAATTAACTGTTATAATCCCTAACGACTTGTAAAGAAATCTCATCTTAATCTAATAGTTAGTTAAATTTGCGCTCTCAATTTTTGTTTATTCAGGCGTACTAGATTCTTTAGAAAATATGATACACATTACATTTCCCGATGGTGCCAGGCGCGAATATCCTGAAGGAATTACATCTATGGAAATTGCCAAATCCATCAGCGAAGGACTCGCTAGAAATATTCTGGCAGCAGAGGTGAACGGAGAAATATGGGATCTCTCAAGGGCTATTGGTACTGATGCCACAGTGAAGTTTTTGAAATGGGACGACGATGGCGGCAAGTCCACCTTCTGGCACTCTTCAGCACACTTGCTGGCCGAGGCCGTAGAATCCATGTACCCCGGAGTGAAATTCTGGGTAGGGCCTCCTATTGAGAAGGGTTTTTATTACGACATGGATCTTGGCGACCGTACCATTTCAGAAGCCGATCTGGAAAAGATTGAGCAGAAGATGAAAGAACTTGCCAAACAAAACAACAGCTATACACGTAAAGAAATCTCCAAAAAAGAAGCTGTCGAATACTTTGAAAAGAAGGGAGACGAATACAAACTGGACCTGCTGCAAAACCTGGAAGACGGCCATATTACCTTCTACACCCAGGGGCAATTTACCGACCTCTGCCGCGGGCCTCACATCCCCTCTACAGGAGCTATCAAAGCCATCAAACTGACAGGCGTGGCAGGCGCGTATTGGAAAGGCGATGAGAAAAACAAAATGCTTACACGTATTTACGGTGTCACCTTCCCCAACCAGAAAGAACTCGATGAATATCTCATTATGCTGGAAGAAGCTAAGAAGAGAGACCACCGCAAACTGGGTAAGGAGTTAGGTATCTTCACTATCGATGAAGAGGTAGGCCCGGGGCTTCCATTATGGATGCCCAATGGCACTATCATTATTGAAGAGTTGGAGAAACTGGCCAAATCATTTGAACTGGAAGCCGGTTACAAGCGCGTGGTGACACCACATATTGCCAAAGAAAAACTCTACCTCACCAGCGGACACCTTCCCTATTATCAGGACAGTATGTATCCCGCAATGGAACTTGACGGAGTGAAGTATTACCTCAAGGCAATGAACTGTCCCCACCACCATAAAATATTTGCAGCCGAACAGCGTAGCTACAAAGATCTGCCACTTCGCCTTGCCGAATACGGCACCTGCTATCGGTACGAACAGAGTGGTGAACTCTTTGGACTGATGCGTGTGCGTTGCCTGCACATGAATGATGCGCACATCTACTGTACACGCGAACAGTTTGCACAGGAATTCAGAGCAGTAAACGACCTGTACCTGAAATACTTTAAAATATTCGGAATTGAAAAGTATGTAATGCGCCTGTCGCTTCATGACCCTGCCAAACTGGGTGAAAAGTATATCAACGAGCCCGAACTCTGGCTGGAGACAGAAGCAATGGTACGGCAGGTAATGCTGGACGCGGAAATTCCTTTTGTAGAGGTTAAGGGCGAGGGTGCATTCTACGGACCCAAGATAGATGTGCAGATATGGAGTGCTATTGGAAGAGAGTTTACACTGGCTACCAACCAGGTGGACTTTGCACAGGGACGCAGATTCAACCTGACATTTACCAATCAGCACAACGAACCTGAAATCCCACTGATTATTCACAGAGCGCCTTTAGGAACCCACGAGCGTTTCATAGGCTTCCTGCTTGAACATTATGCGGGCAACTTCCCACTTTGGCTGGCTCCCGTACAGGTAAAAATCCTTCCTATCAGCGATAAGTCGATGGACTATGCCCAAAATATTTTGAAAGAACTGAAAAATTGTGATATTCGTGCCGAAATTGATGAGCGAAGCGAAAAGATTGGCAAGAAAATCAGGGATGCCGAGCTAATGAAGATTCCATATATGGCGATTGTTGGTGAGAAAGAGGCTACGGAAAACAAGCTATCAGTACGCAGGCACGGAGTGGGAGATAAAGGTGCAGTGAGCGCTGATGAATTTTTCGAAACCCTGAAAAAAGAAATCAAAGAAAAAATTTAATACTATTTTTTAATAACAACTAAACCCTATCACTTATACTATAAATTTTATAGTACTTATTTTTTAACTTAAAATCAATTAATGGCTTTTACACCACGCCCCAAAAGAGGGTTTAACCCTCGTTTCAAAAAAGAACAACAACAAGAGCACCGTACCAATCAAATGATCAGAGTGCCTCAGGTGAGGCTGGTCGGTGATAATGTAGAAAACGGAATTTATTCCACTGCCGAAGCACAAAGAATTGCCGATGACCTGGCACTGGATCTGGTAGAAATATCACCAAACGCGGAACCACCTGTTTGTAAAATAATCGACTACAATAAGTTTCTATACGAGAAGAAGAAACGTGAAAAGGATATGAAAGCCAAAAGCAAAGTATCCGAAGTAAAAGAAATCCGTTTCACCCCAAATACCGACGATCACGACTTCAACTTCAAAAGTAAACATGCAGAAAGCTTTCTGAAAGATGGAAACAAAGTGAAGGCTTATGTGCAGTTCAAAGGACGTGCTATCATGTTTAAGGAGAGAGGTGAACTGCTGCTTCTGAAATTTGCCGAAAGACTGATGGAAGTAGGCACACTGGAAGGAATGCCAAAACTGGAAGGCAAACGAATGTTTGCCATCTTTGCCCCGAAAAGTCAGAAGAAAAAGGGAACACCAGCAAAAGAAAAAGAGTAAATAAAAGGGAATCTTTCAGATTCCCTTTCTTGTGTCCACCCCGGGGTTCAAAACTGATTCAAAGCCTCGGCCCCTCAGTATTTACACCATTAGTTTTAATACATAGTATTATTATTGTCCGACTAATTTGAGGCGAAGCCCACAGGTCTTAGTTTTTTAATTTATTCAACAGGAGCCCTGACCCAAATCATAAATAAGTTAACCGGCCAATAAAGTATATAGATTTTGTATTGTCTTCTTAATTATTAACCCGCTTCATCTGCTTCCATTGCTGATCCTGAAATACTAAGGACGGATCAAAATTTGGATTGTCAGTCATAATAAAACTACTGCCATCATTCCGGCTCCAGGCATGGTTATAACTGCTGCTCATCTCGTAGGTACCTGTAGCATCTTTATACGTTTCCACCTCACGAATAGCCTTGATAAAATTATTATGCATCCGATCCTGTGATTGCTGGCCGGCTTCCCAGCTACGCATATTCGCATCTATCCGTGCAAGGTTTTCGTTTCCTTTCTTAATCGCATTCTGACCTATCTGACGCGTATATTCATCCATCATCCTCACCTTGTTCCAGGAATCAATTCGGCTTTGTTGTCTGGCCGCCTTCCAAAACTGATCCACGGTAGCCTGCCATGAAGGATTCGTTTGAATGCTGTTAGAAATGGTTGCCATGAGCTTTTCAGCATCTGCTTTCTGATTGCCTGGAAAACGAAACACCTTGCGCTCCCCGATTGTGGTCACATACGAAGTCATATACTGGCCATTATATTGATTGACCATAGTCATCTTTATAACAAGAGACAGGCATCCTATGATCCCTTCCGAACCGTCAGGCCATTTAACTCTGGCAGAGACTGCCGTAGGGAAGGTTTGCCCCTGCCCCATCCCTGAGGCTTGCAACTCAGCTCTCCCTTCTTCTATTTTCTTCAGTTGGGCTGCAGGGTATTCTTCCTGATCGATGCTTATTATATCAGGGCTGCCTATTTCCTGCACAAAAAACTGCTTAAGATAGGTTTCGGCATCCATTGGCTGCCCTACTTTAAAAAACTGGTTAGCTGATGCCTGATTGGTCTGATTGATAAAGGGTTCCTCAGCCAAAATATAATTCACACTTGGCAATATGTGAAACTGCCACTTCTTATCGGGCGACTCAGCTGAGAACCATGAATAATTACCCTGGCCTGCCTGGCCGGGCATAATCCATATCACCTCGCCATTATAGTTCCAATCTCTCGGAAGTAAATAACTAAATACTTCAACCGGCTGGCTAAAACCTGTTTTGTCTAATACCCGGGCTCTGGTCATTACCGTATAGTCTGTACCCTCTTTAAAGTTTTTCTGTACGGTCTTAGAGACTGCAGTACTCTTTGTGTTATTTCCGCTATTCTGCGTGCTCTGGCTGTTACAGCCTGTAGAAAAAGAAATCATCAGAATCAATATAATTTGATAAGAAAAAATATTTTTCATGGAGAGACATTTACATGCTAATCGGAAGCGAATGCGGAATGTCATCAGTGGATGCGAAATATTCCAATCTGTAATAGGAATGAAAAGACCTGCTCACCAAAACACCACCAATACCTGCAAGATGAAAGACAATACCTAATTTCACCGCAAAGAAAGTTTTATAAGCGATGATATGAACCACAGGAAAAAAGCAGTATTTAACTGGAGCGGAGGAAAAGATTCAGCGCTGGCACTTCAAAAAATCCTTCAGGAAAATGAGTTCGAGGTGGTATCCTTACTGACCACAGTTACTGAAGCAACCCAGACTTCATCAGTCCACTCCATCCCCCTGAAACTTTTACTTCAACAAGCTGACAGCATTGGAATTCCACTTCACCCTGTTGCACTTTCTAAAGGAATGGCATCTTATGCAGAAGAAATGACCAAAGCAGTGGCACACTTTAAATCACAGGGTGTCACCCACTTTATCTTTGGGGATATATTCCTTTCCGATGTGAAATCTTTTCGCGAAAGCAAACTTAACCCTTTGGGAATTGAAGTGGTGGAGCCGCTCTGGGGTGAAAGTACCGAAGCAGTATGTAACAACTTTCTACAATCAGGCATCCGTGCAACAATTATTGTAACACAGGCCGACAGGCTTGACCAGACCTTTATCGGAAAAGAAATAAACCATACACTGATCCACTCATTACCTACAGGTATCGATCCCTGTGGAGAAAACGGCGAGTATCACACATTTGCTTATGATGGCCCTCTTTTTAAAGAAAAAATTGATTTTAAAATCACCGGAATACACAAGACATCAAATCACTTCAGGTTAGACACAGGAGAAACGAAGCGTTACGATTACTGGCAGGCAGAGTTTAAATAATGCAGACAAAAGCCTATCTGATACTGAAATTTTTTTATAGAAAATTCACAACAGATACCCCGTGTAATGCGCTCCGGATAATCGTTACCTCAAAAAAAAAATTTATTATATGGTAAAAAATGATTAACTCTGTATCCCCACACTTTAATCATTCAGGATTATACCTCTTTGAAAATCACAAAGCCGGAATTACACCTATCAGATTTTTTTTAACCTTAAAAAATCCTAACAAGATGTATTTCCAATTTAAACAATTAGAGAAAATCCTGTTTTGTACACTTCTAACTTTTGCAGGATTTCACACAACCAATGCCCAGATTCTACACGATAATATGCCTATCACCAACGGGCAGGTGAGGGCGGTGCTCCACAATGGTAACACTATTTACCTGGGTGGAAGCTTTACAGGACTTGGACAGAATATTCCCTTTGGATCATCCATTAATACGACTACAGGATTACCCGATTTGAATTATGCCAAACCCAATGCTGGTGTATATGCTGTGGTACCTGATGGTGCTGGCGGGTGGTATATCGGAGGTGGGTTTACTCAGGTGGGTGGAGTGATGAGAAATCATATTGCCCGTATCAATGCTGACGGAAGTGTGAACAATTGGAACCCCGGAGCAGATAATTATATCAGAACCATGGTTATAAGTGGTAATACATTATATGTAGGAGGTGATTTTACCAACATTGGCGGAGCGTCGAGAAGTCATTTGGCAGCATTTGATATTACCACAGGAAATGTCAAGTCATGGATTGCTGATGCGAATGCTGCTGTGAATACTATCGCTGTCAGTGGGGGCAAAGTGTATGTAGGGGGCGAATTCGACCAAATTAATACAGAATACAGAAACTATGTAGCATCCATAGATGAATCAACAGGTGTGATTACCAACTGGTATCCGGATTCAGATGGGTATGTTTATTCGATTATTGTGAATGGAACCACTGTGTACCTTGGAGGATCTTTCACCCAACTTCGTGGAGTGGATCGTTATAATATTGGTGCAGTCAATACTACAGACGGAAATATTACATCATGGAATCCAGGTGCGGACGATTATGTGTTAGACATGGCACTTTCAGGGAATACCCTTTACGTTGCGGGCGAATTCACTACGCTTGGTGGTGAGTCCAGAGAATTCATAGGCGCTTTGGATGCAACTACCGGTAGCGTATTAACCTGGAATGCCTATTCCAATAGCTCTGTGAAAAAAATGATAATACATAATGGACTATTATACGTGGGGGGAGATTTTACACTGATTGGAAGTCAGTTTTGCAATTCCATAGCCGCTCTGGACCTTAGTACAGCTATGGCTACTACATGGGACCCCAGTATTTACTACGGTGTATCATGTATAGCAGCCAATGGGAGCAGCATTTATGCCGGTGGTGATTTTACTTCTGTGGGTTGGAAAGAACGAAATTACATAGCGGCTGTGGATGCCACTACAGGAAGTGTTACTTCCTGGGCGCCTGATGCAAATGGTGTTGTAAATGATTTAGCTATTTTGGGAAATACTATTTATGCCGCAGGCAGTTTTTCCAGTATTGGAGGACAGTCAAGGTGGTATATAGCAGGGTTAAACAATACCAATGGAGATGCCACTGCATTCAATCCTGACCCAAATGAAGGTTCAGGTGTGTTTTCCATAGCTGCCGGTAACAATCATATTTATGCCGGAGGCAGTTTTACGACCATCGGCGGACAGTCAAGAAACAGCCTGGCAGAACTGGATCCCACTACCGGAAATGCTACCCTCTCATGGAATCCTAATGTCGATCTTCAGGTAGATGCAATAGCAATTGGAAATGATGCTCTGTATATTGGAGGATACTTTAACAATATTTCCGGTTATTCAAGATACCATATCGGTGCGGTGAATCTTGCCTCAGGACAGGCGAACGGATGGAATCCGGGTGTCAATGAGGATGGAAACATTAACAGTCTTGCCTACAAGGATAATACGGTATATGTGGGAGGGCATTTCAATACAATAGGTGGACAGCCCAGAAACAACATTGCGGCAATAGATGCCACTACAGGTGTGGTTACCTCATGGGATCCCAATGCAGATAATCCTGTCTATTCACTGGCATTTAGAGGAAGTCAAGTCTATGCCGGTGGATCGTTCTTTACCATTGGAGGGGCAACCAGAAAATACATAGCAGCGTTGGATCTCACAAGCGGAGATGCTTCCCTTTGGAATCCCAATCTGAATCAAATGGTTTGGTCTGTGGATGTAAGCAATAATGTAGTGTTCATGGGAGGGCAGTTCACTACCGTTGGAAGTGAATCAAGAAGTTATTTCGCAGTTATTGAAGACAATATAGCCCTGCCTGTGACGCTTGATAACCTGACAGCCTCTATCAGCAACAACCGGTTAAATGTGTCATGGCTTACCCTCATGGAAAGTGAAAATGATCATTTCGATATTCAGATATCAAATGATGGCAGCGAATTCAGGAGTGTCGGCACCGTAAAATCAAAGGCGCCTAACGGAAACTCTTCAGTGCCTCTTGAGTATTCGTTTAGTACTACTCTCGGAAAAACTTTAGCACTCGGATTTACCGGGCTCCTCTCCATATTGATGTTGCCGTTATTCAATAACAAAAAGCGGAAATATCTGCTCGGGGTAGCAGCAATTGCCTGTGGGTTGATATTATTTAATGGAAGTTGCCGAAAGATAGACACCTCAGCCTACGGAGATGGTGAAAAGGTGTTTGTGCGTGTCGTTCAGGTAAATAAAGATGGAAGCAAATCCATTACCAAAGTAGTAGTAGCCAGAGTGCTGGACTAATCTTTGTGAAGTGGTACCGGGTTGCATTGTCTTGAGTCCGGGCTTTTTGTAGAATAGCCTGAACGCAATTAGTGCGCACATCTTTGTGCTGTATCAAATCCTTTTGAAGGGTGCATCATAATGCTGTAAACTGCCCCAATAATAGTACGATTTAATAGCAGACATTATAGCTCAATAGATTTATGAAAATATAGCAAGAACGAATAGTTTTTGATGACCCAATAGCCTCAAAATCACCCTGAGCTGCAGAATGTTGCTCAAATAGCATAACCGGATATACAAAAAGAAATTAAACTGTTATTGCCAGAAAAAAGTTGCCCGATCAAAAGAACTCCGTGGCACAAATGAGTAACAGATCGATTTACCCCATCAGTCTGGCAATGCACCCGCCGGCTCTTTAATATCACATTCTTCCTCCAAAAAGAAATACCCTGAAACTGAAAAAACATCTAATTTCAGTAACTCAAAAATCACTGTCATGGCACAAATCAATCCTTATATCAACTTCAATGGGAATGCAGAAGAAGCATTCGAATTTTACAGATCAGTTTTCGGTGGCACATTCAAAAGAGTAATCCGTTTCAAAGACCTGCCTTCCGCAGGATTTGAAGTAACGGCTGCCGAGGCAGATAAAATAATGCACATCGCCCTCCCTATCGGCCACAACACACTGATGGCTAATGATGTCCCTGAATTTATGGGACGGGTAAACGAAAATGAAAACAGAAGCAAGATCGCCGTCAGCGTAGAAAGCCGGGAAGAAGCCGACAGGATATTTAACAAGCTATCAGAAGGCGGACAGGTGGAGATGCCTATCGGAGACAGCCTCTGGAATACCTACTTCGCAATGTTCAGAGACAAGTACGGAATTGAATGGGTTGTAGAGTACGACCCTGACTCCGATAATCCGAAAGACTGAAAAATAAGCCGGGAGACTGATAATAATCCGGAAGAAACACTATTTCCGGATTACTAACTATATACTATACACGTAACCGGATAAGCGACGAAAAAACACAGCTATATTCTGCGTGACCCTCGCCATCACCTCGATTGGATAAGGATAAACTACCTTAGCGTGATAAAAGATTATGCTGATAATTCAATAGGTTGTGAATTTACTACGCCGGCACTGGTACGATCTCGGAGGAGCTTTAGCAATCATCACATTGCTATTAGTGTATAGTTTTCGTGCAGGCCTTTCAGAATATCAACTGCTGATGTGGCTAAATCTGGTTACTTTATTTCTCCATCAAATAGAAGAATACAGGTTGCCGGGCACCTTCCCCGGGATGATCAACAGCGCTATGTTTCACAGCGATACGCCCGACCGGTATCCGCTGAACACACAGACCTCCTTCATCGTCAATGTAAGCATCGGATGGACGCTTTATCTGCTTGCTGCGCTTGCAGGCAGCAGCATGGTGTGGTTAGGAATGGCCTCTATAATGGTATCGCTCGGGAACATTATTGCACACACATTCCTCTTTAATATTAAGGGAAAGACAATCTATAATGCAGGGATAGCCACTTGCTGGCTGCTCTTTGTGCCCTGTGTATTTTTCTTCTTTAAGATCACTAGCCGGGAAGGCCTTGCAGGCACCACAGATTATATTATAGGAATCTCGTCAGGCATCCTTATCAATATTTTCGGCGTGCTCAAACCCATTCAATGGCTGGCAGACAGGAACACCACTTTTGCTTTTCGCAACAGTCAATTATTACCGAAAGACCGTAAAGGATCCTCCGGGTCATAACAAATTCCTGCAACCCAGGTATTTATCGCTTGTACCGGATTAACCCGAATGATGATCCGTTGCCATCAATCCGGCTGTTGCCTAACCACCGCTTTTTTTTGATTATAAACATTTATTTATTGTTTATCAATAAATATTTATTACTTTTACTTCGTCATTTAAAAACATATCACGATGTCAAAAACAAACAATTTCGTATTCTGGGCATTATATACTGTAGCCTGGCTCATATTTGTGGGCCTCTGTATTGAAGCCGGAGGCCTTTTAGTAAACTTTTTTTTCAGCGTGTTCAAACCGGAATTTCTGTCAAGGCTATATCAGAAACTCGACTTAACTCCAATGTATAAGAGTAGCCGGTGGATATTCTTTGGGATGTACGGATTCATACTGTGCATTGCTATTCTGAAGGCTTATTTGTTTTATGTCGTAATCAGGTTAATGCACAAAATGGATTTGACCAGGCCCTTCAGCACCTTCGTGGCAGCACAGATTATGCGTATCAGTCATTTCACGCTGTCAATCGGTTTGTTGAGTTTTGTTGCGAGACAAACTGCAAAGAACCTCACACGTTACGGCTTTGCCACAGAGTCGCTCAATCAGTTCTGGGCCGACAGCCAGGCCTTCATCCTGATGGGTGCAGTAATCTATATTATTGCAGTCATCTTCAAGAAAGGAGTCGATATTCAAAACGATAGTGAATTAACCATTTGAGCCATGCCTATAATAGTAAACTTAGACGTGGAGATGGCCAAACGCAAGATGTCGCTCAACGAACTCTCGGAAAAGGTAGGCCTTACTTTATCTAACCTCTCCATCTTAAAGACCGGTAAGGCAAGAGCGATACGGTTCAGCACCCTGGAAGCCATCTGCAGTGTATTGAAATGCCAGCCCGGCGATATCCTTGAGTATGTGGATGAGGATGGAAAGTAATGTTTACTGTACACGCGCTTCATCCACCCGGAGGATATAGACGAAAAATGAGATCTCAAATACAGGGGATTTTTTGGGAAAGCACACGTGATAGTAGGTAACAGAAAGAATTTAAAACAAGCGTAATAAGTTCTAAACAAAAAATTTAAAGTGCCGGCTACCTTTCTTCTCTTTTTACCGTTAGCTTCAGCCAACTGAAAAGAAAGACTATCTCCAAAGGCTTTAGCCGCATGGGTAATGTGGCTAAAGCCGTAACCTGTTACCTTTTATTCCGTTGGCTGAAGCCAACGTTAATAATCGTTAGTGAAAGTACTTTAAACACAAAACTACTTCAGGAAGAGAGAGCAGTTGCGGCGGGAAAAGACAATATGCAATTTGAAAATTCTAACTTAGGAAAAGGTAAACCACAACAAACCCACTTAAAATCTTTTACCGTTGGCTTCAGCCAACTGAACTAAAGTCACCCTTCCAAGGCTTTAGCCGCATGGGTAATGCGGCTGAAGCCGTAATTATTCTATTGCCGAGTCCGTTGGCTAAAGCCAACGATAATAAGTATTCGAAAAGCTTCGTTCACAAAATGCTAATAATTAAAACCAGCAATTCTACCTGGCAAGGACGACACGTAATTCGTAATTTCAAATTCCGACTTAGGAAAAGACAAACCGCAGCAAACCTCTTAGAATCTTTTACCGTTGGCTTTAGCCAACCGAAAGGAAAGGCTACCTACTCAGGCTTTAGCCGCATTTCACTAAGAATAATGTGGCTAAAGCCGTAAGACTTAAATCCTTATTACGTTGGCTGAAGCCAACGTTAATAACAGATAGTTGAAGCACTTTAAACACAAAATTACTCCAGGCAAAACGAGCAGTTGTGGCAGGAAGAGACAATACGCAATTTGAAAATTCCGACTTAGGAAAAGACAAACCGCAGCAAACCTCTTAGAATCTTTTACCGTTGGCTTTAGCCAACTGAAAAGAAAGACTATCTCCTGAGGCTTTGGCCGCATAGATACCGTACCGCTAATTTATCCACTACGCAGAATTCCTTGCTGCATTAATAATCCCAAACGAGCAGCGGGTTACTAATTTGCCATACACACTTTCGTTCACATCGCTCAGCGAGGAACTCTCAATCTCACGGATACGTGCCATTGCATACTGCTGGATGGTGAGTAGCGGGAGAATTATCTTTTCCCGCATGGTAACAGACATGCGCTCCACTTCATAAGCCTCCATCAGATGCTGGTGCCCTGTCAATTTCAGAATGTATTGAACAGTAAGTTCATATTCGTCAGCAATCATCTGCCAGAACGCACCAAACCTTTCACTGTCCTTTAAGTGGGCTGTCAGTGTGAGAAAACACTTCTGCAAGGCCATTTCACAATTATCTATCAGGGCACGAAAAAAGAGAGAACTATTATACAAACCCTGTAAACGGCCTAACTGTCCTGCAGCCTCTGCCTTTTGTAAGGCGGTGCCCACACCATAAAAACCAGTCACGTTCTGCTTGAGTTGACTCCAGGAAGCTACAAATGGAATCGCCCGCAGGTCATCCATCGTCATCTTGCCACTTCCTCTTTTTGTAGGACGGCTGCCGATGTTCGTATCGCTATAAAACCGCAATGGGCTTATCTCCAACAGATAATCCATAAATCTCGGATGTGCCTTTAACCGGCTGTAAGCTATAAAACTATTATCTGCAATCTCCTGAAGCAAGTGCTCATCGTCTGCACTCAGGGTAGATTCCTTTTCGGTGAACAGTTCGTTGGCTATGCCGGCATGCACTAACTGTTCCAGATTGTATTGAGCCGACTCTACCGTACCAAAATTGGAACTTATCGTCTGCCCCTGCACCGTAAGTTGTATCTCGCGGCAAGCGATATTTTTCCCCTGGCCTGCATAGAAACGATGTGTCTTGCCCCCGCCTCTGGCAGGAGGGCCGCCTCTGCCATCGAAGAAGATCACCGAAATACCATACTGCTTCGAAACAGCAGACAACGTCTCCTTAGCCTTGTAAATACTCCAATTGCCCATAAGATACCCCCCATCCTTGCTGCCATCTGAAAAGCCAAGCATCACCACCTGTGTATTGCCACGCTGTTCCAGATGCTTGCGATAGGTGCCATTGCGATACAGCGCTTCCATTATAGCGCCTGCCTGCTTAAGATCCTCAATTGTTTCAATAAGTGGCACTATATCCACCGTCAATGTCTCCTGTCGCCACCCACTCATCAGAAATAACGCATATACCTGCATGATATCAAGTGCGGAAGTGGCATGACTGATAATATATCTGTTGCACCCCACCTCCCCATTCATCATCTGCAC
>JACFNA010000074.1 GCA_019455085.1 Chitinophagaceae bacterium | reverse complement strand
CGAACCCCCGACCAGCTGATTACAAATCAGCTGCTCTGGCCAACTGAGCTACACTGGCATTGGGCCTATTTTTTACAATAAAAAATGAACTTTTTCCCCTAATAACCTGAAGGCTATTTTTTTGGGAAGGCAAAGGTAATGGAAAACTTTTAATGCAAAAACTATTGATTTAAAAAATTTCACGCTGTTTAACAATGCCTTTTCGCCTTATCCACACACTATTCCCAATTAATCAATCCGCACGCATCCTAAATGATCAGCATCGCATCTCCATAGCTGAAAAAACGATACTTATCCTTGATTGCTTTCTTATATGCTTCCATCATCAGATCATATCCCGCAAAAGCACAGGCCATAATCAACAGGCTCGTCTTAGGCAAATGAAAATTAGTAATAAGGCTATCCGCTATGCTAAACTCATAAGGCGGATGGATAAAGTGGTTGGTCCATCCTTCCGAAGGCTTCAGCAGTTTGTCTGATGTAAAAGAACTTTCCATCGCCCTCATAGTGGTGGTACCAACCGAGCAGATACGGTGCCCCTTCTCTTTGGCAGTGTTTACAATTCTGCATGCCTCTTCATCAATCCTGTAATACTCCGCATCCATCTTGTGCTTGCTCAGATCTTCTACCTCTATCGGGCGAAATGTGCCTAATCCTGTGTGTAGTGTCACCTCGGCAAAACGAATTCCCTGAATTTCCAGTCGCTTGATAAGTTCAGGACTGAAGTGCAATCCCGCGGTAGGTGCCGCTACTGCTCCTTCAAACTTTGCATACACAGTCTGATACCTTTCACGGTCTTCCTCATCGGGCTTACGCTTGATATATTTAGGCAAAGGAGTTTCTCCAAGGTCAAACAATTGTTTTCTGAAATCCTCTTCAGTGCCTTCCCAAAGGAAACGGATCGTACGTCCACGACTGGTAGTATTATCTATTACTTCTGCTACAAGCTCGTCATTATCTCCAAAGTAAAGTTTATTACCTACCCTGATTTTTCTGGCAGGATCTACAATTACATCCCACAGACGATTGGTCTTGTGCAATTCTCTCAGCAAAAACACTTCGATACGTGCGCCTGTTTTTTCCTTGCGGCCATACATACGCGCCGGAAATACTTTGGTGTTGTTCACTACAAACACGTCCTTATCATCGAAGTAATCCAGCACATCTTTAAAATGCTTGTTTTCGATTTTTCCGGTGTGCCTTTCAATTACCATTAACCGGCTGTCTTCTCTTCTTTTGGTAGGATTTTGTGCAATGAGGTTCAGGGGGAGGTCAAATCTGAATTGACTTAGTTTCATGTACAATTACTGGTTTAAAATGAATTGTTACATGCTTCACAGAGATGAGTGCCCATTCTGTCGGGCCGCTTATCATGTTACGGCATGATTTTAAAGTGTGCAAAGGTAACACTTTTAAGTGAACAAAAAACTAATTTGTCCACATTGTGTCAAAATGCAACCCATTCTTATACAGTGATTTATCTCTCTACCTGCTGCCCATCCACAATTTGCCGTTTTTCCACTCCTCCTGCCTCATAGGAGAATCTGTAACCACACTCACCACCTCTGAATATTATCTCCTCGTCATTGGCAAGCAGTACAGTTCCTTCGGGCAGGGCAATGACCACAGATTGAGGATTTAGTGTCAGAAATTCTGCCAACCGGTCATCTCTCGTTTCTCCATTGAATCCGGGAGTATATATTAATTGGTAATGAGGATTGATCTGAAACGGAAAAATCTTCAGCGCCTCAAATGACGGCGGATAGATGATAGGCATATCATTGGTGGTGCAGATAGTAGCACCCAGTATATTAGCTCCTGCACTCCATCCTATATATGGAATACCCTGTTCCTTTATCCGCTTTCTGACAGCGCCTATCAGATTAAACTGATACAGGTGATGTAACAACTTAAATGTATTACCGCCTCCGGTAACAATCGCATCACAACTTTCTATGAGTGTATCGGAATCAGCACCCTTTACCAGTTCGATAGTAAAGGGGAAATCACCAAGTGCCTGTTGCACCCTGTGCAAATAGTCCTCATAACTCCCCACAGAAGCAAAGGGAATAAAGGCCAGTTTCTTAGCCCCTTCTCCTAAAAAAGATTTTATATGGGGAATCGCAGGCTCCAGGAATGCTGAATTTCCCGCACGGGAACTACTTAAAGCAAGAACTTTCATAACGACTTTTCTTTTCAGAGATATTTTCGGGTAATGTCATCGCCGGCCGAAGTTACTATCCTTTTTTGCAACTCTCTCCTCCCCGTTCCTGTATATCTCCGGTGAATCCCGAAGCCCTGAACAGGTATCCCTCGCCAAATCTTTTTTTAATGCTGTCTATTGCCATATAAAGCCGGAGCGACTCTTCTGTATCTTCAAACAGATTGGCCTGATATGTACCGGGAATCAGTTCGGAAAACCGTACCCCTATCAGCCGGATCAGCTGCCGCCTGGCATACAACCTGTCGAAAAGTTCTTTCACCTCGTGTATGAGCACATGATCCGATGCTGTATAGGCAATAGACAATTGCTTTTGTTCGGTCTGAAAATCGCTATATCTGATTTTAACTGCAATGCAACCCGTCAGCCGCCTCTGGCTGCGAAGTTCAAAAGCCAATCGCTCCGTCATGCGCACCAGTGTGGCATACAGAAACCGGATATCTGTCGTATCAGTCTGAAACGTTTCTTCATGACTAATCGACTTCTGCTCCCGGTAAGGTATCACAGGGGTTTCATCAATGCCATTGGCTTTGCGATGCAATTCGATACCACTCTTGCCCATCAGGTTATACATCATATTCACCGGTATCTCGCTCAGCACCTTTACCGTTTCCACTCCCATCTTCATCAGCCTGTATCCTGTCTCTTTTCCTATGCCGGGTATCTTCATAATGCTTAGCGGCGAAAGAAATGATTTTTCATCACCAAAAGAAATCTCTATCCTGCCGTTGGGCTTCACTTCATTGGTAGCTACTTTACTGATTAATTTATTCGATGCAAGGCCGAATGAAATCGGCAGGCCACTTTCTCTGGTTACTTTTTGCTTCAGCTCGTCGCTGAATTTCAGGCATCCGAAAAAGCGATCCATTCCTGTCAGGTCAATATAAAACTCATCAATACTTGCCTTTTCAAAAAGCGGCACGGTATCTCTTACCACATCCGTTACCAATCGTGAGTATTTGGTATAAGCATCAAAATCGCTCTTTACAATAATGGCATGCGAACAAAGCCTCCGGGCGGCCTTCATCGCCATGCCGCTGTGGATACCAAACTTTCTTGCTTCATAGCTGCATGAAGCCACTACCGAACGATTGCTCTCCCCTCCCACCAGGATAGGCTTGCCCTTCAGTGCCGGATTACGCAACTGCTCTACCGATACGAAAAATGTATCCAGATCCATGTGTGTAATATGTCGCGCTCCTGATACTAACATCATCCAAAATTTGAATAGCTCCGGTTTTTATACCCCACCTTTATCATCTCTGACACCTCGATACTGTAGGCGCCAAAATCCTCTACCACCTTGCCCGTGATGCGGTAGAAACCGCTATTGTGCAGCGGATAGCGCCTGGCCACCTCCGGGAAGTGAACAGTGTCTATCCAGTCTAAATGCTTGTCGATAAAAGTTCCGAAATACATGTGATCCTTATATTTAGTAACCACGTGTTTGTGCGATATAAAGTAAACGATACAGGTAACCTGCTCCCCCTTATGCGCTGGCAGGTCTTTTGCCATACAATACTGATCGGCATCTTCTGCTGCCAGGACAAATGGATTGGTCAGTGTGAACCCCAATATCTCCACCTGATCATACAAATCATCAAGCGGGGAGTCGACTAATTCGGGCAGAGTAAATGCTACCGGCTCACTCACAAACAGCGCCGGCCCATGATGTCCTTCCGCCTGATAATTCTTCTCTAAGAAATTGGCTTCCCATAATAACCGCTTTTTGGATTTACCGGTGAAACGCAAAGCGCCAATGCTAATCAGAATATTCAGTTGCTCCTGTGGTGTACCTGTCCGCTCAATAAAATCCTGCAAATGCAGGTAAGGCCCATTGCTACTCCGCTCGTCCACAATAGCCTGCATCACTGCCGACTGAAGGCCTTTTATATGGATAAAACCTGTATAAACCTCGTCGTCTTTTATATTCGTGTATATATCACTGTTATTTACACATGGAGCTTTGATATCGCCTCCTGTCTTTAGCAACTCCAGAAAGTAAAGTTCTCTGGAATAATACCCTCCGAAATTATTGATGACAGCCACCATAAACTCTTTCGGGAAATATGTTTTCAGATACAGGCTCATATAGCTCTCTACTGCAAAACTGGCTGAGTGCGCCTTATTAAAACTATAGCCCGCAAAGCTTTCCATCTGCCGCCACACCTCATTGGCCAGTTTGTCGCTATGGCCTATAGCGCGGCAGTTGGCCAGGAATTTTTCCTTCATCAGATGGAAGCGATTGTGGCTGCGATACTTGCCGCTCATGGCTCTTCGCAAGATGTCAGCCTCGCCCAGCGACAACCCGGCAAAGTAATGGGCTATCTTGATCACATCTTCCTGAAACACCATCACCCCAAACGTTTCTCCCAGATGCTCTTCAAACAAAGGATGGATATAGGGAATCTTATCCCGATGATGATAGCGATAAATGTATTCCCGCATCATGCCCGACTGTGCCACTCCCGGGCGGATGATGCTGCTGGCTGCTACCAGTGTCAGATAATCATCGCACCGCAGCTTCTTCAATAGCTGCCGCATAGCAGGGCTCTCAATATAAAAACACCCGATTGTATTGGCTTCCCGAATCTGCTCTTTGATTCGCTCATCATTCCGGAAGGCCTTGAAATTATGGATATCCACATCCACTCCTTTATTCTGCCTGATCAGTTGCAGGCACTCTCTGATATGCCCCAGCCCACGCTGACTGAGGATATCAAATTTATTGATTCCGATATCCTCTGCCGTGAACATATCCATCTGCACTCCGGTAAAGTTTTTAGGAGGCAAAAAGCAGGTGGCATACTCCGTCGTCTTCTTCTCAGTAATCAGCATTCCACAGGGATGGATAGACATTACATTCGGGAAGCCCCTGAGCAGCGTAGCATATTGCCACACCAGCTTTTGAATATGATCTTCGGGCACACCGCTTCGCTGCAACGCCTTGATTTCAGCTTCCGGCAGGCCAAATACTTTTCCTAATTCATGTACGGCTGCATCCTTCCTGAATGTAGCACAGGAACCGCAAAGTGCTACATGGTCGCGCCCAAAACGCTTGAAGATATAATCGATCACCTCATCACGGTCGGTATAGCTGAAGTCGATATCAAAATCTGGTGGTGAAGTGCGCTCCGGATTCAGGAATCTTTCAAAAAACAAATTCAGTTCTATCGGATCCACATTGGTAATTCCCAAACAATACGCTACTACTGAGTTAGCTCCACTTCCCCGCCCCACATGATAAAATCCTCTGGTAACAGCATACTGCACAATGTCGTTATTGATCAGGAAGTAAGAGTTGAATCCCAAATCATTGATAATCTTCAACTCCTTCTCCATTCGCTCGCGGGCCGTTTTATTCTTCTTCCCATACCGGCGGATAAGCCCATCCTGTGCGAGCTTGGCCAGCAACACCCTATCATCTTCTTTACTTGCCGTGTAATACTGTTTATTCTTATCTGTATGAAAATCCATACTGACCGAACAACTCTCCAGCAACCTGTAGGTATTGGTTACAATAAATGAATAATCACGGAAAGCCTGCAGGATGGATACCGGCGAAGCAAATATCTCTTTCTCCGAGGCCTGCGCTTCAGGGGGTAGTTTGGAAAGCAGACAGTTTTTATCAATTGCACGCAGCAGGCGATGCAGGTTAAAAAAGGTCTTATTCTGAAAAGTAACCGGCTGGCAAACTACCAGTTTCTCTTTATGCTGTTTCCAGTCGATACTTATCAGCTTACTCACCTCCCACGGTTGTATGCCTATTCTTTCATTGGGCCACAATGCCGATAATGGCTTAGCCTCCGGCCGATAAATCACAAAGCCATCTTCAGGAGATGAGAAAAAACCATTCAGCATTTCCGGTTCGGGGAACGGCCTTTTGGCTGTCAGGTGTGCAGACAGGAATTCGTGTATCTGTACCAGCCCGCTATTGTTGGCCGCAATCAGGATATAAAGTAATCGATCATCATTCCGCACTTCCGTACCCAGCACCGGCCTGATGCCTTCTTTATGGCAGAGCTGCACAAACTCCCACTCGTCGTAAGTAGCGTTGATATTAGTAAGCGCCAGACAATCTACCCCATGTGCTACGGCCGCCTTCACCAACTCCTCCGTAGAATAAGTACCATACCGGAAGCTGTAATATGTCTTACAGTTCAAATACATTGACGGCTAATATTTTTAGCAAATTTAGCTAAATTATTGAGCCATCAAATTGAATACTGAAAAATATTTCCCGGCTCCGGTGCAGGCCGGAATACATAGAGCCGCACATGACAATGCCCATCTGAGAGTTTGGCAATTATTATAACCACCGGAATCGCAGTGAGTGCCATGACAGCCCGACAATCAGGAGCACAAAAACACTCCTCTGTTCCGCCCGAATACAGGTGGAATCACAGTGAAAAGTAAAAATCAGGATAAAAAAACCGGCGCAGAGAACTGCGCCGGAAACAAGAAACAATTATTTTCTCCAGTAATTATTAGCAGCAGCTACAGTCTGGAAGTTAATTGCAATCACCTGTGAAGCAGCAGTTAATCCCTCGGCGCTGTTAGCGTATTCGGGACGTAATTTATGCAGCACTTCCGTATCCGGTTGTGTGTACTTCACGCCGCGACGCGACAGGGTGATAGCCAATTCAAATCCTTCCTGAGGAGTGGCTGTTATCAATGACGGTAACCATGTGTCCATAATTGTCAATTTTATTTTGCTAATAACTAATAGAGAACCTTAAAGGTAGAAAATAATCATGACAGAAATAATACCTGCAGCACTTATTCTAAAAAAACATCCAATATCGCAAGAGCGCCGGTCGGACTGCAACATCGTAAAAGTCCTATCAGAAGAAAACAAAGCACTGCAACCACACTAAAACCCCCGAACAATAAGGCTTCCAGGAGATCACAAAACAAGATATTACCGTATAATGGTACACCTCACTATGCCCACATTACTGATTCCTTATTCAAATTGTGCAAAACTTTTCCTTACCGGCGGGCATCACTCCATTGTAACATATATCACAGAGCAAGCCAATTTTCATCTGTACCTTTGCCTCCAATTTAAAATACACAATCAAAAAAAGGAGACAACAGGAATGGACAATACAACAAAAAACACAATACACCTTACCAAAGAAGACTTTCTTAAGAAGGTATTTAACTACGAAAAGAATTCAGAACAATGGAAGTATGAAGGAGACAAGCCCTGCCTGATCGACTTCTATGCTGACTGGTGCGGCCCCTGCAAAGCTATTGCGCCTGTGCTGGAAGAACTGGCAGCGGAATACAAAGACCAGATATACATCTATAAAATAGATACCGAAGCAGAAATGGAATTAGCCGCAGCCTTCGGTATCAGAAGTATCCCTACCCTGCTCTTTTGCCCAATGAAGGAAGAGCCTCAACAGGCTATGGGCGCGCTTCCCAAAGCCACCCTCAAACAGGCTATTAACGATATCCTGCTACAAAAGAAAGAGGCAGAGGCATAAATAATCTACAGATAGCCATGACACAATGGCCGCTTATAACAATTGCCAGAAAGCTCCGCAGTAAACCTTCGGAGCTTTTTGGTTTTAATGCGGCAGACACCGGTTACCGGCAACTATATTCCATACTCCACTCCACAACAATCCGGCAGTATGCTAACCCCTGAATCTGACCGGGTCGTCCAGATATCATACGCTTTCCAAAACCGGAATGCCTCAAAAGAGCTGCGACTTCGTAACTTCGCGTCATATCAAATGAAGAAAAACTTTTTAACTAAATAAAAAAATCAACCGGTATGAACAGTGTAAAAGAAATTTTGGGCCGGCACATTTTAGCCGATGGATACGACTTTGTGATGGACTTTGAAAAGTCACACGGATCATGGATTGTGGATCAGGTATCAGGAACTACTTATCTGGATATGTTCTCAATGTTTGCCTCCGCATCTGTTGGCTATAATCACCCTTATATTGTAAAACATAAAGACTGGCTGGGTAGCCATGCTACCTTCAAACCCACTCTGAGCGACGTGTACCTTAAAGAATATGCCGACTTTGTAGAAGTGTTTGCACGTGTAGGCATCCCCGAAGAGTTATCCTATTGTTTCTTTATTGAAGGCGGTGCGCTGGCGGTGGAGAATGCACTGAAGACTGCTTTCGACTGGAAGACACGCAAGAACTGGCTGAAAGGCTCCACTGTAGAGGCCTCACAGGTTATCCACTTTAAACAGGCATTTCACGGCCGTTCCGGTTATACGCTATCACTGACCAACACATCGGACCCCCGCAAGTATCAATACTTTCCGAAATTCAACTGGCCACGGATTGTCAATCCCAAATTGCACTTCCCGCTCACTGAAGAAAGCCTGGCCAGCACAAAAGCACTGGAAGCACAGGCTATCGGCCAAATTAATGAAGCTATTGTAGCTAACCCTGATGATATCGCATGTATAATCATAGAACCCATCCAGAGCGAAGGTGGTGACAATCACTTCCGTCCTGAGTTTCTGAAGGAGTTGAGAAGAATATGTGATGAGAACGACATACTGCTCATCTTTGACGAAGTACAGGTAGGTATGGCTATCACCGGGAAAATGTGGGCTTACCAGACACTGGGTGTAACACCTGACATTCTGAGTTTCGGAAAGAAAGCACAAGTATGCGGTATTCTCGCGAGCAAATCGAAGCTGGATCAGGTAGAGGGGCACGTGTTTAAGGAATCGTCCAGAATCAATTCCACCTTCGGAGGTAACTTCCTGGATATGTTGCGCTTCAAACTGATTCTCGAAATCATTGAATCAGAAAAGCTACTTCAGAATGTGGAAACTCAGGGAAAATTACTTCTGAATTCACTTCGTGAACTCGAAGACAAACATCCGGACGTAATCTCTAACTCACGGGGGCGCGGTATCCTTTGTGCATTTGACCTGCCCACTCCTGAAATTCGCAATCAGTTTATTACCGATCTGAGAGAGAAAGAACATTTGCTTATACTGCCCTGCGGAGATAATTCTATCAGATTCCGTCCGCACCTCACCGTTTCATCCGATGAGATTGCACAGGCAGTAATGGCAATTGACAAAGTAGCAAAGGGAATCCGTATTCCGGCCTAGGAGGTAGATTGGTAAAAAACCATTGCACCTTCCAATCCGATAAACAAGGTATAAAGATACTCGTGGTTCGAAATTCTCCCACGTAAAAAAACTAAGACGTCTTACATGCCCAATCGCACCTCTTCGCGCATCGCACTCCTGCTTGCGTGTTTTCACATCCTGATAGTTGCCTCCAGTAATTATCTGGTACAATTTCCGATAACAGTATTCGGATTCAAAGCCACATGGGGAGCCTTTACCTTTCCATTCATCTTTCTGGCTACCGACCTTACGGTACGCATACTGGGTGCAAGGGAAGGAAGAAGAGTAATCTTCTATGCTATGCTTCCGGCACTCATCGTGTCGTACATTGTTACAGTCTGTTTCCGGGACGGCGAATGGCTTGGTTTTGATTCTCTGCTCTCCTTTAATCTGTTTGTAGCCCGTATCGCCATTGCGAGTTTTTCGGCTTATGTCATCGGGCAGTTGAATGACATCTTTGTATTCAACAAACTCAGGCAACACAAACAATGGTGGCATGCCCCTCTGGCCTCAGCCATATTCGGAAACTTCATGGATACATTTACATTTTTCATCATCGCATTCTACAAGACATCAGATGCCTACCTGGCAAACAACCTGCTTGAGATAGCCACAGTGGATTATGCTTTTAAAATATTAATTAACTCCCTCCTCTTCTTACCACTCTATAAGGTAATACTGGACAGACTGATGAAAAGACTGACTAAAGGTAATAACCCACCATTAGGTATAGGATAGTTCTTAACGAAGTGCCGGAAAGAAAGTAAGGTATTGCGATCAGGTCCTGATAAAGCGGCTTATATCTTCCCTTTTCTCATCTTCAGAATCTGCACCACAATCACGCTGATTCCAATACCGCAAACAACACCATTCCCGAAATAATGGCCTTTGTTTTCAATATTGAGGGTGAAATTAAAAATTGCCGCAGCTATCAATACTAAGCCGACTGCTATAAGGACGTATGTTCTTTTCATCTTACTGTTTTCAAATCCATGAACCATGAATCATAATCAAATATAGGAATCCAAACACAGGATTAATGAAAAAAATTTCTGTAAAGTAATTTGTCGGAATTATCACCAGAATTTAAAGGCAAGTGCTACCACCGCATAAACCACTGTAAGCACAAAGATTCCTTTGGCTGTTTTATCCCTTCTGCCGTTCACAAACACAGTGAACAAAACTGCATTAGCCAGAAGAGACACACTGATAAAACTGGTTATGAGATTGGGGTTCGCCTTCAGAAACTGGAACATCTCTTCGAGTGAATACATTCTGAACTTGATCAACTTATAAATCAGAAAACCGATTGCGGGCGCAATCAGTCCTAATACCAGTCCGAATATGAAATTATCTTTCTTAAACATTATTCCAATGTCCAGTTTTTTTCAAGTTCCTTTTTCAACTGATAGTTTGTAAGATCAAACTGCACGGGCACTACACTTATGTAGTTGTGCTCCAGTGCCCACACATCTGTATCTGTTCCTTCATCAAAATTCTTAAACTCACCGGTAAGCCAGTAATATTTTTTTCCTGTGGGATCTGTGCGCTCATCAAAATCCTCATCATACTTGGCATAAGCCTGACGGCAAATCTTAATTCCATTTATCAGGTCGAGCGGCACTTTTGGTATGTTCACGTTCAACAGGAAATGTTTGTCGTTCTGATCTTTCTCAAGCAGGCTTTTTACAATCTTGTGTGCATATACCCTGGCAGCAGTAAAATCCGCTTCCACACTAAAATCCAATAACGAAAACCCTACCGACGGGATACTTTCAATCGATGCTTCCATGGCTGCACTCATAGTGCCGGAGTAAAGCACGTTTATACTATGGTTAGCACCATGATTGATACCGCTAAGGCATATATCCGGCTTGCGTTTCAAAATCTTATCTACTGCAAGTTTTACACAATCCACCGGAGTACCACTGGTGTGGTAAGCTTCTACTCCATTTACGAAATGCTCCAGTTTTGTAAGTCTCAGCGGCATCCCAATGGTTATCGCATGCCCCATTCCGCTTTGTGGCTTGTCGGGAGCTACTACCACCACTTCACCCAGGCTGCTCACAGCCTCCACAAGGTTATGCAATCCGGGCGCCGAGATCCCATCATCATTAGTAATCAGAATTACCGGCCTGTCACTATTTACACTCATTCAATATCTGTTTTCTTTGGTCAAAAAAATAAGATGGATTTTAAAACCACCTAAACCAGGGCCTTGCTACTGCTTCTCTAAACGGCCAGGGGATAGCTATTAGTATTAACAACAATGCAATTCCAAAATAAATCAACATTTTTCTATGCTTTGATCGGGCATCGGGCGCTTTCTTAACCGCTGTCCGGCCGGCATGTACCAATATCCATGCAATCAGCATGAGCAGCCAGTGTTCAAGTGAAAAGAAACGCACCAGGGAATCCTTCATAAAATCCCCTATATGTTTCAAATGGTCAAACCAACCCTTTTCAAAAAACAATATAAACCCAAACACTACCTGGATATCAAAGAGAATCATAAACAAAAGATTACTCTTATCTGCAAGCTTAGAGTAAGGCGATTTTGAAGCAAGTCCCAGTATAGCAGTGATCACAGTTAAAAACCCAAATAATAATATCAGCCATCTTACAAGATCATGCAACGTCAATATCGTATCCATTCTTTAAAATTTTGCGGCAAAAATAAGTGAAATAACTTTTGCCATTCCTTAATGAAATGTGAGCAAACTACAGGTTAATGAAAATAAATTGCAAAGGGCAAACTCATTGTGTTGCCCCTTGTCAGCCTTCAAGCAAGTCGACTAAGTCTGCCATGCCTTCTGTCGCCTTCTTTGCAATTACCTCAAACCCATAATCTACCGCTGAAGGTGGAGGGTTTCTGTCGATCAGGAAGCGCCGGACGCCAAACGAAAGGGAATGGGCAAGGCCTGCAGCGGGATACACCTGTAATGAGGAGCCTACCACTACAAAAATATCTGCATCCTGCACCAACTGCATCGCGCTTTCCATCTCAGGTACAGCCTCTCCAAACCAAACTACGTGTGGCCTTAGATAACCTCCATCTTTGGCTCTCGCACCAAAAGGAATATCCTCTTTAATATCGTATAGCGTGCTGCCATCACGATCGCTTTTCATCTTAAAAATTTCGCCATGCAGGTGCACTACGCGCGTGGAGCCCGCCCGCTCATGCAGGTCGTCAATATTCTGAGTGATGACAGTTACCCTGAAATTGTCTTCCAGCGAAGCAATAAGTTGATGCGCCTGATTGGGCTGTGCTTTAAGCGCATCCCTGCGCCTCATATTATAAAACTCCTGTACCAGGTTTCTGTTTTTCCTCCAGGCTTCGGGAGTAGCTACTTCATTAATATCATATCCCATCCAGAGGCCATCACTGTCTCTGAATGTGGGTAGGCCGCTTTCTGCACTGATACCGGCACCTGTAAAAAATATGATCTTCTCCATTACAATCTCTGAAAAATTTGGATGAATACGCTACCCTTCCTCTGCCATCTTCAAAATAGTATTCCATTCCTTCTCTCCTACTTTTTGCACAGAGAGTCGTGAGTTGACTACCAGCTCCATTGCAGCAAGCGACTTTTCAGCTTTTATCCTGTCAAGCGTTACCGGATTTTTTAATTTCTTTACAGGTTTCAAATCCACCACACTCCAGGTATCTCCCTCAGCCGTAGGATCAGGATAAGCTTCCTTAGCCACCTTTGCAATCCCTACTATTGCCAGCCCTTCGTTGCTATGATAGAAGAAAACCAGATCTCCTTTCTGCATTGCCCGGAGATTATTTCTTGCCGCATAATTTCTTACTCCATCCCAGAAGGTTTGTTTGTCTCTCACCAAATCGCTGTAACTATACACGTAGGGTTCCGACTTAACCAGCCAATAGTTCATAGTTTTAGAAATTTAATCAGTCAAATATCCGAAATCGCTTCTATTTATGGAGAAGGAGATAAGAGTGGAGTCCGGATTATTACATCATTACCCCTGTTCGCAATAACCTTTGAAAACAAACCTTTGCCGGGATAATCACTACCCTCAATGATTCCTTTTCATCAGCACTTCTTCTATTTCTCTCAATTTCGTCCCTTTTACTTTAAGCAATACCAACAAGTGATACAATAAGTCTGCTGCTTCATTTCTGAAAAGGGTATCATTATGATCTTTAGCTTCTATCACTACTTCCACAGCCTCCTCTCCCACTTTTTGAGCTACCTTATTGATTCCCTTCCTGAAGAGTTGGTTAGTATAAGACCCCGCCACATTATTATCTATACGGCCCTCAATAATCTGTTCCAGTTTATAAAGAAAACCCATGGCAGATACTTCTCCAAAGCAGGAAGTCGTCCCCGTATGACATACAGGCCCGGACGGAGTAGCTTTTATCAGAATGGTGTCGCAGTCACAATCTGCCAGTATTTTATCTACCATAAGAAAATTACCCGAAGTCTCCCCTTTAGTCCACAATCTTTGCTTAGAGCGGCTATAGAAAGTTACCTTCCCCTCCTCCTGCGTTTTCACTAATGCTTCTTCGTTCATATATCCCAACATCAGCACCTGAAGTGTCGTGGAGTCCTGAACGATTACGGGTACCAGCCCTTGTCCTTTACTAAAATCTATATTCATCTTACTGCAATTTGTTTGTTCTTTAATGCCTGTTTCAAGTCAGAAATCCTGA
>JACFNA010000073.1 GCA_019455085.1 Chitinophagaceae bacterium | reverse complement strand
GTAATCATTTGTACTGCCAATGATGCGCGTGTCGCTACCGAGGAGTACGGCACTCTGCATCATGTCCATTGCTTTTCCGTCGGTGAGCCCCTCTTTGATGTCGAGCAATACCAGCTCGTCGCAGAGTTCCTTTCTGGCGATGTTATCAGCACAGGTAGCACCGACTGCTCCTGCACCTACCACTGTTATTTTCATTTAAAAAGAAATTATTGATGTGAGAAATAATTAATACTGCAAAGGTAAGGATTGAATAGTTGTATTTTCCGGGTGAATCTGTTTGGGAAAAACCGCTCAGTCTTCCGGGTTGAGCTGGTTCGTGGCCTCCTTCAGCATTTTCCGGACTTTTTCATTCCAGATTTCCTGTTGAGAAGTGTGGATACTGTGTTGTGTCTCCCTGTCGTATTGGTGTTGCATATTTTCGTTCTCTCTGTTTGCCTCCTCGAAAATTTGAAGGATTACCGCTCTGTAGTTCTTAGTTGTGAATTTTGCCTGCCTTAGTCTCTTAATGAGATTTAGTGCACCAAGGTAGGTGATGTCAAGGTGGTGTTGTTCGTGTGTGAGATGGTAGGCGCTTTGTGCCCCGGGCTTTTTCCAGGATCGGCTTTTAATAAAGTAGGCATATACTTCCAGTGTTAAGGAGGTTTTGTTCCCCTGCCGGTGCAGTTGAGAATGGAAAGAAAATCCTGAGGCCGTAATGGCTCCGGCACCGGAATGAGGATCAGGGGTTCCTTTAAAGTCAGCCCATGCTAATTGAACGCCTGGTTTGTAATAAATCGTGTCTCCATTAGCGTTAGATGCTAAATTTTTGTAGCTAATGTGGGTTGTAACAGACTGCCCCAACAATACCGGAGTTGAGAGTATGAGGGAAATTATTAGAAGGAGGATATGCTTCATAACTATTATTCAACAGGGACAGATTATCCTCAATTTAGACAGTTCATCCTTAATAAAACCATAATTATTCCTCCAGATAATCAAGGTCTTTCCCGAAAGTCTCCTCCACCTGTGATGCAGAATAGACACTTATTGCCAGCACTATGATTCCGGTTATCCAACCACTCTGCACAAACGAGAACCAGTGCTGCAGTGCATTGAACAGCAGGAGCATTAGCGGTAATGCACCCCTGACCATATTGGGAATAGTGGTGGCGGCAGTAGCCCTCAAATTAGTGCCAAATTGCTCGGCTCCCATCGTGACGAATATCGCCCAGAAGCCTGCAGAAAATCCTAATCCCCAACAGATCAGATACATTGTTTGGGCACTCTCTCCCGGAGACTGTAAGAAATAGGCAGCGAGCATTACAGCAGACAGCGCATAGTATATGTATAATGTTTTCTTTCTGCTCCTGAGCAATTGACTGATCAGGCCGGCAAGGATATCCCCTACACTCAGCGCGATGTACGCATACATGGTGGCTCTTCCGGGATCTACATCTGCAGTGATTCCCATGTCTTTACCGAATTTGTTCGAAAAGGCAATCAGTATTCCCACGATATACCAGGTAGGCAGACCGAGTAGGATACTGTGCAGATATTTTTTGAATCTGTGTGTGTCAGTAAAGAATTTAAAGAAATTGCCCTTAGATACATTTGCATGCATCGCATTGTACATACCGGATTCGAAGACTCCGATTCTAAGAAGTAATAATGCAAGCCCAAGGCCGCCTCCAATAAAATAACAGGTGCGCCAGTGATAATGTTGTGAAATATAGAAGGCTACTACGGCACCCAGAATACCGAGGGCTGCCACGAATGAGGTAGCTATTCCTCTGATCTCTTTGCGGAGCAGTTCTGAAACCAGTGTGATGCCGGCACCTAATTCACCGGCCAGTCCGATTCCGGCTATAAAACGAGCGAGGGCATACTGTTCCGCATTTTGCACAAAGCCTGTAGCCACATTGGCAACAGAGTAAATTACAATGGAACCGAATAATACCCTGAGCCTCCCTTTCTTATCTCCAAGGATACCCCAGATAATACCACCGGTGAGCAGTCCGGCCATCTGGAGGCCGAGTATCCATTCTCCTTTGGTGTCTATTTCTTCTGTGCTGAGGCCCAGATCACCCAGGCTTTTAATTCTCAAAATGTTGAACAATAGCAGGTCGTATATGTCAACAAAGTATCCGAGTGCGGCAGCAATTACCGGAAGAGAGAGGATTCCGGGGCCTTTGGGATTAGAGGACATCTTATGCAGTATTGAGTTATTCCTTCCTGGGGCTTTTGGCCGGTTTTACCATTTTATATATTACCGGAAATGTCGTGACCACTACAATAAACAACACAATAACCTCAAGGTGGTCAGTCAGATTGAAACCGAACTCCTCTTTTACAAACTTCTGAAGAAAATGGCCGGCCAGTAACATACTTCCTACCCAGAGCACACATCCCAGTATATTATAAAACACAAACTTCTTCCAGTTCATTTTTACGATCCCTGCTACAATAGGTGCAAATGTTCGGACGAAAGGGACAAACCGTGCTACCACAATGGCAAATCCACCCCTCTTTTCATAAAAGTCATGTGCCTGAATCAGGTATTTCTTTTTGAAGAAAAAGGAGTCTTTTCTTTGATATAAATAGGGGCCGCTTTTCTTTCCAAACCAATAACCTACAAAATTGCCCAGGATTCCTGCCGTGGAGATCAGTGCCCAGAGGATACCCAGGTGTACCCATTGATTGCTGGCTTTGAAGAGGGCAGCCTCCACAAGTTCGTCGCTGAAGATGCCTGTGACAAAAAGCAGTGCATCACCCGGCAGGAAGAACCCTGCGAAAAGTCCTGTCTCTGCAAAGACAATAAAAACTACCATCCATAAACCTCCGTTATCTATATAAAACCTGGGATCTATAAGGTCTTTGAATTCGATGCCGAGAATATGGAGTAGTTGCAAGGGTGTGATTTTATTTTTTCAAAATAAAGAAACGAAGAAAGTTTTAAAAGATATGTGAAGCACAGGTTAATCCGGGACATACGCCAGCGCTTTTTCATGATCAAATTCACCTTCCCATCGTGCGATGACGCAACTCGCCAGGGTGTTACCTATTACATTGACCGACGTTCGGGCCATATCCATCAGTTCGTCAATACCAAGTATGGCCATGATGGGCCAGAGTGGTAAGCCAAATGAAGCTGCTGTGCCAATCAGTATAACGAGAGAGGCACGGGGTACACCCGCAACCCCTTTACTTGTAAGCATCAGGGTAAGGCCCATAAAGAGTTGCTGCCCAATGGGCATGTGGATACCTGCCGCCTGCGCTACGAAGACACTGGCTAGCGAGAGGTAAAGTGTGGTGCCATCAAGGTTGAAGGTGTAGCCTGTGGGTAATACAAATGACACAATCTTACGCGGTACACCAAACTTTTCCATATTCTCCATTGCAATAGGCAGCGCAGATTCAGAACTTGTGGTGGCAAATGCAATGGAAACCGGTTCGGATACTGCTTTGATAAATTGCTTTACCGGTATTTTCAATGCAAGCGCAATTGTAAGCAGCACGCCACCTACAAATACTATCAGAGCCACATACAATGTCAATAACAGCTTTACCAGGGAGAAGAGAATATCCACCCCCAGGTGGCCTACAGTAACGGCGATAGCGCCTCCAACTCCGAAAGGAGCAAAGTGCATAATGATGTTGGTGAAGCGGAACATGGTTTCTGCCAGGCTTTCGCTGAAAGAAAGCAGTGGTTTTCTTTTCTGCTCGCTCAACATAGCTAATGCAATCCCGAAGATGACACTAAACACCACAATCGGTAGCACGTCGCCATTATACATTGATTTTATAATGTTTTCAGGGAAAATATGGAGAATCACATCCTGCCATGTTTGTGGGGGTGTTACCGGCAGTTCTTCATGGAAGCCTGCAGGAATCTCAATGCCCACACCTGCATGTGTAATATTGATGGCGATAAGCCCGATGATGAGCGCTAAAGTGGTTACCACCTCGAAATATACGATTGACTTCCATCCCATTCTGCCTACCTGCTTCAGGTCGGAGTGCCCTGCAATGCCCACCACAAGAGTGGAAAACAGGATAGGAGCAATGATTGTTTTTACCAGCCGGAGGAAGATGTTACTGAGTACCTTGAGGTTTTTGGCTACTTCGGGAAAGTCGAGCCCTATCTCTACCCCAACAACCATACTTGAAAGTATCCATGTGGTTAGTGATTTTTTATAAATAGCAAAGAGCATGAGAGAGGCGATAAATATCCACCTCAATACCTTTAGGAAAGTGGGATTGAATGATGCTATATCATAAATATCAAGTACATGGAAAATGGCAGCAATTGTGAGAGTAGCCAATACCAGAAGTCCGCTCTTTCGTTTGTTCATTGTCAGTCTTGTATGGTATCAAAACTAAGGAAACAGACGCTTAATGCAATGGCTGCGGAGCAGAAATTAATTTATTGCAGTGGACTTTGCCGATTAATATAATATATAGAAAATGATAAAGGCCGGTGAAATGCGCAATCATGAAAGGTTTTCAATGATACCTGCAATACCCTGGCCACCACCCACGCATGCCGTAACGATTCCATATTTTTTGTTCAGCCGCTTCATGTCGTGGATAATCTGTACGGTAAGTTTGGCTCCCGTACAGCCCAGTGGATGCCCTAATGCTATAGCCCCCCCATTGATATTTACCCTTTCAGGATCCAGGCCGAGTGTGCGGATCACCGCAAGGCTTTGTGAAGCGAATGCTTCATTTAATTCTACCAGATCTATATCATTGAGAGTCATGCCGGCGCGTTTGAGCACTCTTGGGACAGCTTCGATGGGACCTAATCCCATTACTCTGGGGTGTACCCCTCCACACACACAATTCACAATTCGTGCAATGGGCTTCAGGCCAAGTTCATTCATCATCTTCTCGCTCATCACGATGGTAAAGGCAGCGCCATCGCTGGTCTGGGAAGAGTTGCCCGCTGTGACAGATCCTCCTGCAGCAAATACAGGTTTTAATTTGCTCAATACTTCCAGGGAAGTATCAGCCCTGGGGCCTTCATCGGTATCCACTACATAGGATTTTTTTTGAATCTTGTTATTCTTGTCAAGATAGGTTTGCTCCACTGTGATAGGCATAATGCCGCTGGTGAAATATCCATTCTTAATGGCATTCAGAGCCCGCTGGTGGCTTCTGTAACTGAATGCATCCTGATCTTCACGGGACACATTGTATTCTTTTGCAACTGCTTCTGCTGTCAGCCCCATGCCCACATAATAGTCTGGTGTTTCGCTGGCTACTGAATAGGCAGGTGAGGGTTTCCATCCCATCATTGGAACCATGCTCATACTTTCTACTCCACCCGCTACAATACAATCGGCCATACCGGCTCTGATTTTGGCTGTGGCTATGGCGATGGTTTCCAGGCCGCTTGCACAATAGCGGTTTACAGTTACTCCCGGTGCATGAATACCCAATGCCCTTACACTTATCATTCTGCCAATTTGTAATCCCTGCTCTGCTTCAGGTACGGCATTGCCTACAATCAGGTCGTCCACTCTCTCCTTCTCTAACTGTGGCACTGTAGCCATCAGCTTATTGATAACTTCCACTGCCAGGTCGTCCGGACGATAAAAACGAAAACCTCCTTTCTTTGACTTGGTAACTGCGGTTCTGTACCCTGCTACAATATATGCTTCCATAAAAACTATTATTTTTTGCTTTCGTAAAGATAGTTGTTTATCTAACTATTTTTCGAAAATAATGAAATTCTTCTTCTTAGAAAGAATTACGGCAATAAGGTTGCCAAAAAATATACAGATACACCTGCTCCTCCATAAGCAGACAATAAGTGACATAAGAATCCACATTGCATTCTTGAACAAACAGAGAAAAGAAGCCGACCTGTTACCAGTTTACTCTTACTGCAAAAATCAGATTGGATCCTGCTGCCACAATTCCTGATGAGTAAGGCCTGTATCGCTGATTGGTGATGTTTTCCCATCCGGCAGTGAGCGTGAGGTTGTGGGTCGCCCTGAAGGAGGCTTTCAGGTTGAGTGTGTTCCATCCCGGAGAATAGGGCAATCCGTTAGCATCTTTTGCATACATATAACCTTTTCCCTGTTCTGATGGCGAGAGGTTTTTGTTGGTAACGGCGCCATTATAAATCCAGGAAAATTCTGCGAAGAATCCTGATTGCCGGTATCTGAGTGCGGTGCTTCCGTAAAATGGCGGTGCATGCCGCAGGGCCACCTGCTCATCTTTGCTGTCATCTGTTTCTTTTCCGGTTATCCAGTTAGCATTTGACCGTAATGATACTCCTGCTCCGAGGGATATGTCAGCGGCTGCCTGTACGCCGGACACATGCGCACTGGCTACGTTTTGCAGCATTTCTACCTGTCTCATCACGTTGTCGAAGAGAATGCTGTCCTGCCCGTTGAATGTACCCGGCCGCCGAACGATAGCATTGCTTAAAATCGTGTGGAATGCATTGAGTTCTACCCTGTATTTATTATCGACATTTTTTACAATACCGATTTCAAAGTTCCATGCATATTCCGGGGTGAGTTCGGGGTTGGGCATGGTAACATTTCCCGGAACGCTTTCAAATAGTTTGCCTATATCATCAATATTGGGCATTCGGTAACCGGTGGATATATTAGCATTTAGCTGCCAGGTAGCGTCCGGGCGGTAAACGATTCCTGCATTGCCGGTGAGCGCCCCATCTCTGATTTTTGCCTTTTCGAATGGGAATGGAATAAATGTCTTGTCAAATTCAGCATCAAGTGCATTGTAACTGTACCTGAGTCCCGACGAAAGCGTCACCCTGGGGTGGAGGTTGATTTTATAGCTCGAGTAGAGGCCAAGTGACCGCCATTTGCTGCCGTCAGGGTAGCGGCTTACAGCGGCAGTGGTGGTACCGGATATAATATCCTCTACTTCGCCCGTAGAGCCTACCTTGTTAGTTACGTATTCCAATCCGTAAAATATTTCTCCCTGTTTCAGGGTTTTGGTAGCATCCAGATTGATGCTGAATGCATCCACTAATTCCGTCTGGATGCTCCTGCTGGTTTTGTTCCGTGTGCGGTCTATCCTGCTTTCTTCATAATCCTGATAGGCTATTGTAAGTTTGGCTTTGTCATACACGGGAGACTTTTTTGTGTGGAGCACATTGAGTGTGTGCATATTCCAGAGCATAGGCCCATAGTGCCATTCAGCAAATCGCAGTGCGCCACTTCTGTATTGAATTAGTCTGTCGTATCTGGGGGCATCTCCTGTACGTGCGTGAGTAAAGCTATAGGTGAGGTCCCAGTTTGCATCAGGCCTGAAGCTTATTTTTTGTAGCAGGTTGGTCTGGTCGTAGCCGCTAAAACGTTGTATCCGGGGATCGTCATTTTTAAATATGCTGTCCTTGTTATTGATTCTTTTTACATATTCAGGCCTCAGATAATTTTCTTCACCTTCTTTACCATGCTTTCCCATTTTCAGGTCGCCGAAGCTGCTGTGGGTGAACGAAGAGACGAGCGCCCATTTTTGCCAACCGGCGTTGAGATCAGCATGTATTGTTTTCTCGTTATCTGCTGTGGAATAGCGTGCGAGCGCACTTCCTGTGATCAGGGTTTTCTTAGTATTTGAAAACTTAGGGTCAATAGTATGAAAATCCATTACGCCGCCAATGGCATCGCTGCCATAGATGATGGAACCCGGGCCGAAGATGACTTCTGCCGTTTCAATGCTGAGCGGGTCGATGCTGATTACATTCTGGAGATTTCCACTTCTGTAAATTGCATTATTCATCCTCACCCCGTCTGCTACGATTAATACGCGGTTGGTTGCAAAGCCTCTGATCATGGGGCTGCCGCCGCCTAACTGGCTTTTCTGAATAAATACGGCACCACTCTGTCCAAGCAGGTCAGCCGAAGTTTGGGGATTGTTTCTGATGATGTCTGGTTTGCTAACCTTTACTACTTTGTTGGGTACCTCGTTAAGCTTTTGTTGCCATTTGTTGAGGGAAATAATTACAGCATCCATTGTTTTTTCATCAATGGTGTCTTTTTGTCCGAAAGTATGTGTGAAAGAAAAGGTGGCTAACACCAGAAAGAATATCTGTCGCATAAGGCAGATGGATTTAAGAAAGCATTATTTGTATTGCAATATAGACACTTTTGGTGGTGCAAAGTTGACGAAAGTGAAAAACGGTTTTGTGACACGTTAAATACACCTCAGAACCGGTTGACCACAGGGATTCTTCTTCCGCTGCCGAATGCTTTTGGAGAGACCCTTAGTATGGGACAGAACTGATGTCGCTTAAATTCTGCGCGGTTTAATAAGTTTACCACCTTGTGCACAGTATCAGCCTCGTACCCCATAGAAACAATCTCCTCTTCTGATTTGGAACATTCAATGAGCTGATAGAGGATTGCATCCAGTATCGGATAGGGTGGAAGACTCTGTTGGTCGTATTGATCCGGACGGAGTTCTGCGGAAGGAGCTTTGTGCAGAATGTTTTGGGGGATAATTTCCTTTTCTGAATTAATCAGGCCGGCAAGTCCATATACCTGGGTTTTATAACAGTCTCCAAGTACGGACAATCCTCCTGCCATATCTCCATAGAGTGTGCCATAACCTGCGGATAGCTCGCTTTTGTTACTGGTGTTTAATAACGTGTATCCCAGCTTGTTAGCAATTGCCATCAGGATAGTGCTTCGGGTCCTGGCCTGAATATTTTCTTCTGCAATTCCGAAGGGTAGTTTGCTGAATACCGGATCCAGCACATTCAGAAAACGATGATATACCTGTTCGATGGGTATTATATAAAACGGAGATTTCAGATTTTCGGAAAGTTGCTTCCCATCGTTAATGCTGTGGTCACTGCTGAACTGAGAGGGCATGAGTATAGAGAACACGTTCTCGCTTCCGAGCGCTTCGCAGGCCAGTGCAATGGTGACAGCACTGTCTATTCCGCCACTATTGCCGATAATGGCTTTGGTAAGCCCTGTTTTCTTGAAATAATCTCTGATTCCCAGAAGGATGGCTTCTTTCATTTGTGAAAGATTCACATCCGCATGGTAGTGGTCGGGGTTCTGAATGACTGAGTTGTTTTCCGGAGAATTTTCCGGTACCTGCTGTTCGAAAGTGCCATCTGAGGCAAGAGTGACCAATTGATAGTCTTCGTCAAATTGGGCAAGCTTGTGGCTGAGCTTTCCATTCTTATCGAATACAAGTGAGGCGCCGTCAAATATCAGTTCTGTCTGTGCACCGATGGCATTGCAATATACCATTGGCAGATGATACTTTAGCACATTCCGGCTTACCGTTTCTTTTCGTTCGTCAGTACGCCGGTAGTTGAATGGCGAAGCCGAAATATTAATCATCAGGTCAGGTTGCTGATCCATGAGTTTCTCCATAGGGCAATGCCTGTAGAGAGGATGGTTGCCCAGGTTCCAGATGTCTTCACAGATAGTAAGCGCAATCTTTTTCCCTTTGAAAGGAATTACTTTCCATTCTGTTGCGGGCTCGAAATAACGGTCTTCATCGAAGATGTCGTAGTTTGGCAGGCAGGTCTTGTCTATGATTGCCTGCACTTCGTTATTGTATAGGAAGTAAGCAGAATTAAAGAGCGCTTTGCCGGTGGTGCCGGTGTTAGGGCGTGGAGCGCCTGCAATTACAGCAATATCGTGGGTGTGGGCTTTAATTTCATGCACACATTTTTCGGTTTCGGAAATAAAACTTTTTACCAGCAGGTGATCTTGCGGAGAATAGCCACAGATACTCATTTCACTGAATACAGCCAGGTCGGCTCCCTGTGTTTTTGCCGTGTGAATAGCCTCAATAATTTTTGTTGTATTTCCCTTAAGGTCACCAATAATGTAGTTCTGCTGTGCCACAAATATTTTCATGGTGCAAAATTAGAGGATTCGCTCCTGCTTCAAATGCAATCTACATTCCTATTTTTGCCAGATGAAGAAGTTGATTATTATATGCTTAATGATATCCCTGGTGGCCTGCAACCGGAGTAAGGCACCTGATGTATCTTCCATCAAAGTGGAACTGAAAGTGGCGCGATTCGATCAGGATTTTTTCAGGCTGGATACTAATAGCCTTTCTGACGGCCTGTCCGGGCTGCAACAGAAGTATCCCGGTTTCTTTAACGATTACCTTATGCATATATTAGGCCTGCAACCGGATAGTGTAATGAGTGAACACAGTATGGAGCGGGTTGCATTGAAACAGTTTCTCAGAGATTACCGGCCGGTATATGATTCAGCAGAGGTGTTGTACAGCAATTTTGATAAATGGGCTGAGGGAATAAAGAAAGGATTGCAACATGTAAAGTATTACTTCCCGGATTATCAACTACCCAATAAGGTGATTACCTACATAGGGCCGATGGATGCTTTTTTTATGACTTCTTATGGTTTACAGGGCGATGTGTTAACCAATGCCGGCATAGGGATAGGGTTGCAGTTGCATCTGGGGCAAGACTTTTCCTTTTATCAAAGTGAAGAGGGGATGACACTCTATCCGAAATATATTTCGCAGACTTTTACGCCCGGGAATATACCGGTGAATAGTATGAAGAATATTGCAGATGACATCTTCCCTCAGGATAGGCGTGCTTTCTCTCTGATAGAGCAGATAGTGAACAGTGGCAGAAGATATTACCTGTTAGAACTATTCCTGCCGGGTGTGGATGAGGCTTCCGTATTTGGCTACACCCCCGATCAGTTGAAGGGTGCATATAGCAATGAGGCAGTAATATGGGATTTTTTCCTGAATAATGATTTATTGAATTCCTCTGACCAGGATGTAATTAAGAATTACATCGGACAAAGTCCAAAAACTCAGGAATTTGGTGAGTCTTCTCCGGGGAATCTGGGAAGTTTCACCGGGCTTCAGATCGTAAAGAAATTCATGCAGAAGTTTCCCGATGTATCGCCTGATTCACTCATGAAGATCCCTGCGCGTGAGGTATATGAGCGCTCTAAGTATAAGCCTAAGGGTTAGCTTTCCATCACTTTAGCCGGCAGATGCACGAGGCAGGTCAGATGATTCTGCTTTTGGTATAGCCTTTCTTTTTGAGCCACTGGAGTGATTTCTCTCTGAAATCTCCCTGAAGCAATACCTCGCCATCTTTAGCGCTGCCTCCGGTGCCACAAAACTTTTTGATCTCTTTGCCGATTGATTCAATTGCATCATCGGTGTCGTCGAATCCGGTGATGAGTGTAACTACCTTGCCTGCCCGTTGTTTCTTATCGAGCCTTATTCTTATTTCCTGAGTTGCTATCGGTTGTGGCGTGTAATCGTCTTCATCTTCACCCGGGGGAGTAAAGTCCGGATTGGTAGAATACACAATTCCGGATACATTGTGCCTGTTTTTCTTCTTCATAAAGGCCAAATTAAAAGAAGGTAATCGATGTGGCAAAGAAAAATTTAACCGGGAGGTGCTTTCGCAAGTCAGGGTTGTTGATTTAATGCCGGGCTTATTTTTCAAACCGGATTTCCTGCACTACCGTCTTCCCGCCTTTTTCCTTTGCATAGAATGTGGTTCGGAAAGTTCCCGAAGATGTAACCAGATTGCCTATACAATAAAAAGAACCACCACTTTCACTTTGGTGAAGCACCTTAAAATCTTTGACATTATTCTCAGAAAAAAAGCCCGAAATAAAAGTAGCTGCATCTGATTTTTTATACACCTTATTGTGTTTGTCCACAGTGATTTCAAGAGTGTTGTCGAAATAAGCGGATACTTTTTCGGCATTTCCGGTACGGAAAGCCTGAATTATTTCTGAAGATGTGGACTGCGAAAAGCCAACCGAACTCATCAGAAAAGTCAGAAGTAGAGAAAATGTTTTTATCATCTTATACTTTTTTGGGGGTTGAAGATGACCTGTTGCCAGACAAAATTTATCATAAATATAATTTCTATTAAGGAATAAAACAATGAATACAATAGCTTTGACAGATGAAAAATAACAGAGCTATTTTAATTATAATGGACGGGTGGGGGCTGGGAAAGGTTGCAAAGAGTGATGCCATCCGAGCTGCCAAAACACCGTTTGTCTCTTCCCTTCACAGTAAATATCCCAATAGTACGCTGGTTACCTGCGGCAGGGCTGTCGGACTGCCTGAAGGCCAGATGGGAAATAGTGAGGTAGGGCATCTGAACCTTGGTGCCGGCAGGATTGTGTATCAGGAACTTGAGCGAATCAACATGGCCATAGAGGATAGGACGCTGGAAGCAAATGCCGCACTGAATGATACGTTGAGTTATGCAAAGGATCATGGTAAAACCCTTCATCTGATGGGCCTGGTGAGCGATGGGGGTGTGCATTCACATATCAATCATCTGAAAGCACTCACGAAGATTTGTAAGGACAGGGGAATCGAAAAAGTAAAAATTCATGCTTTCACTGACGGGAGAGACACCGATCCTAAAAGCGGAATTGGATATCTTACTGATCTGCAGCAGCATCTTGATAAGACGACCGGCGAGATTGCTACCGTGGTCGGACGCTACTACGCTATGGATCGCGACAAGCGCTGGGAGCGGATAAAGAAGGCATACGATGCGTTGGTGAAAAGAGAGGGGAAACAGGTGAGCGATATACTTGATGCGGTAAGGCAATCTTATGAAGAAGGGATTACGGATGAGTTTATACTTCCTATTGTTAACAGCAGGGTTGCAGATGCAGCAATTAAGGAAGGTGATGCGGTAATTTGTTTTAACTTCAGAACAGACCGTTGCCGGCAGATTACCGAAGCATTGACTCAACGGGCATTTCCCGATCAGGAGATGACACCATTGAATCTTTATTACACCACAATGACGATCTATGACCACACTTTCAGGAACGTGCATAACATCTTTAATAATCAGGACCTCACGAGTACGATTGGGGAAGTGTTGGAGCGTCATCATTTGAAGCAAATCCGGATTGCGGAGACCGAGAAATATCCTCACGTTACCTTCTTCTTCAGCGGAGGCAGGGAACAGACCTTTGAGGGGGAGAAGAGGATATTGATTCCTTCGCCCAAGGTGCCTACCTATGATTTCCAGCCTGAGATGAGTGCAAGGGAGGTGACAGATGCGTTGCTGCCGGAGATAAAAAATAAGACTGCCGACTTTATCTGCCTCAATTTTGCGAATGCCGACATGGTTGGGCACACCGGAGTATGGGATGCCGTAGTAAAGGCGGTGGAGACAGTGGATCAGTGTGTGGAAAAAGTGGTTACGGCAGCATTGGAAAATGGATATATCATTTTTTTGACGGCAGACCACGGCAATGCAGATTATATGATCAATGAGAATGGCACGCCCAACACGGCACATACAAAGAACCTGGTGCCCTATTTCGTTATAGGTGCAGGGGCACTGGAGTTGCAACCCGGGAAGTTAGGAGATGTGGCGCCTACCATTTTACAATTAATGAATCTTCCGATTCCGGAAGCAATGACTGGAACAACCTTGTTTAATAAAAACTAAATCAAATGGGAAAGATTGTCAAAGCACTGCTTTTTCTTATCGTGCTCGCATTCGTGGTTATTCAGTTTTTCAGGCCCGACAAAGTGGTGGATATTCACCCTGAAGAATTGGCTGTCAACCATGTTTTTGAGGTGCCCGAAAATGTAATGTCCACCTTTAAAAACTCCTGCTACGACTGCCATAGCGATGAGATTAAATATCCCTGGTATTGGAATGTGCAACCGGCCCGTTGGATATTGCACGACCATATTGTGGAAGGCAGAAAAGAGCTGAACTTCTCTGCAATCGGAAGCTATCCGCTCTACCGCCAGTACAAGAAGTTACACGAAATCAGAGAAGAGATTGAAGAAGGTAAAATGCCTGTTAAAGGTTACACTGTGATGCATTCCGGCACTTCGCTCTCTGATGATCAGAAGAAGGAAATTTTCGCCTGGGCCGACCAGGCGAGGGCGGCAATGGAAGCCAAATACCCTGCTGACAGCCTGATCAGGAAAAAATAATTGCTTTTTTTGAGCCTTATCCAGTCCTGCCTATCCTTATGATACATAGGCAGTTAGCATCATAATGTAAAAAATTCCAATTTTTCCATGCAGCAGATTTTGGAATTATTTGTCTTATCTTAGTGGGGTTAAACTTATACCCATAATGACTGAGGAGCAAATGATCCAAGGGTGCCGGGAAAACCTGCCAGGTGCACAAAAGTCGCTATATAAGCGTCATAGTGCAAAGATGCTTGGGGTGTGTTACCGGTATGCGAGGAATCAGGCGGATGCAGAGGATATGCTGCAGGAGGGGTTCATGAAAGTATTCAGTCAGATTCACCAGTTTAAAGGTGACGGTTCTTTGGAAGGC
>JACFNA010000362.1 GCA_019455085.1 Chitinophagaceae bacterium | reverse complement strand
ACCCACTTCTCCTCTTTGACACTACCGGAGGTCTGCTTCTCTTTCGTGGTTTGGTTCCCATTGGCATCATAAGTATACAGCCATTTCCGGTCAAGGGTAAGACCATCGGTGGAGTACTTGTTCTGTTGCGTCAGTTGGTTCAGACCATTGTAGGAGTACGTCCATTTCTGCCCGCTCCCCACTCCTGGGCTGCCCGTGACGAAGAACTCATACTTTGCCGTCCGGTTACCCACTTTGTCGTAGGTGTAGATGTACTCATACCGTGCCGGGTAAATTTCACCACTTGCATTGGTCCAGCAACCCGAAGAGGGGAGTGTCGCAGTCTGTTGTTCCCCGGTGTAGTCATCATCCGACTCGGTGGTGCCGCTGCCGGTGTTGAAGTGCCACAAGCCCAAAGTCGAGGTTCTCTTGGCAGTATTTCCTTCCAGAATGAAGGCAGTGGGGAAGGCGCTCCGGACATGGACCTCATCGATCTTGCCAGCAAATCCACCCCCGCCAATCTTGGGATTAGAGGTGTACTGCATCAGGTTTCCTGCAGAGGTTCTGTTCTAAGTATTTTCAAATCCAATCCGATACACATGCGACTGATCAATCTTTGCCTTGGTACTCCTTTAGAAAAACCCGCCTTGTCATGATTATCTATCAGTTAGTCAAAATAATATTCGTCAACTATCTCGATGGATTTCCCTGGCGCATCAAACAATACCGATAGAATCCTGTAGTTTCCAGTCGATCCAGGTTTCGTGTATGACCACCACTGTTCATTGACTGGACCCGTACTAATCGATAATGGAGGACCTAATCTCATTCTCACTTCTTTCTTGCTCATTCCTTTATGTAATTTATAGAACTCATTAACATCCATACCAACTGAATATTGCGTTGAATCAGTTAATTGAAAAAAAATAAAACGTGCAATATATTTCTTATTTTGATGTACGAAGAATATAAATATGCCCAGTAAAGAAACAATAATATATAAATAAATTTTTTTCCTCATTTTGGTTTTCATTGACAGACACTCTCAAAATTACCTTCGCCATTAGCAGATTGCCAACTTGATGGTGCACAAGGATTTCTTGGCCATCCCTCCGGTCGTGGACACAATCCATTATTACATGGGAGATAACAAGGCTCAGCTAGAGGTCCAATGATAGGATAATTATCACAAAAACAGATTATAGACATTATCCCTTGACTTGTACAGTTTGCATTACAAATGCACCTATTGGGGATTTTAAGTATTCCACTTCCTGAATAAAGTGCATCAGCTTCATAACATTTTCCACTATCAATTTTGTTTTTTAATGAGCCTCCTGTTTCTGGTAAGTACCGAAAGCAAGGTAAACAGCCAGAGCAACCATTGCCAAAACATATTTGGCCTGGTGGTCCTTTTAGCCAACCTGGAACTGTGATCAATCCTGTGGGATCAACATAGGTTTGAGGATTGTTTCGGGTATAACTGTATTCCCTGTCGAGGTGTAACGAATCAGTAGATTCAAATCCATTGAAACTAATTCGTTTTGCACAGTTCCCTCGAGATGGAACCTTTTTCATCGGATCCCTCCCCACGAATCGCCCCACTGTGC
>JACFNA010000072.1 GCA_019455085.1 Chitinophagaceae bacterium | reverse complement strand
CTGCCTTAGGAAAAGGCAGACTGCAACAAACCTCATAAAATATTTTACCGTTGGCTTTAGCCAACCGAAAAGAGAGACTGCCTCCTGAGATTTTAGTCTCATGGGTAATGTGGCTAAAGCCATAAGACTTAAATTCCTATTCCGTTGGCTAAAGCCAACGATAATAATAGTCAGTTAAAGTGCTTTAAACACGATACTACCTTAGGCAAAAAGAGTAGTTGTGGCGGGAGGAGACAATACGGATTTTGAAAATTCTGACCTGGGGAAAGGCAAACCGCAGCAAACCTCATAAAATATTTTACCGTTGGCTTTAGCCAACTGAAAAGAAAGGCTATCTACTCAGGCTTTAGCCACATCCTGAATAATTAATTGTAAAACAATAATTTTTTATTATTTCTGCTGAAGATAAAATTGCAGGCCAGATTGATCGATCTGATTTGCTCTATTGTTACATTAAATCAGATAATTCGGGTGTGTTCCTAATGTTTTTTTTCAGAAGACAAATCTTTCCTTACAAAAATTGAATATATCAGAATGAAAAGCCCGATGAGTGTGGATGCAATTCCCGAATGTTTACCGGTGTCATTAAGGATGTGCAGCAAGTTTAAAATGCCAATCATTGTTAGTACAACACCCATTGAAAGAAAACCATAAGCTCTCAGGAACCTAAACAGTTTAGCCAAAATTTTCATAGCTACAGCAAAATCTTCCCTGTAATTCAAACAAATAGCGTGCTATTTATTTACTTTTCTGAAACTGCTGCACGAGTCTAAAAGCAAAATCGGAGAATTTTCCTACTCACCGGTCTTTTTCAATTTATAGTGGTCTGCCAGTTCGCCGGTGATTACTTTTCCTTCCAGGTCGAGGGCAAACAATATATTTTCACCGACCTTAAATTTCATATTGTTGGATGAAAGAGTAATCATTGATCCGCTAGAATCCCAGTTAAAAGTACCTGTTTCATTAAAGGTGTTCCGGCCGAGATATTCCTGTGTGAGTGCGTAGGTATTGTCTTCGTTTAATTGTAGTGTGGTTTTGATTCCTTCACAGTCCGCACAGGGAAGTGTGCCTTCGTAAGTACCTTGCCAGTCGAGCGAGTTTTGACTGTTATGCATATCTACTGCTTCCGTATCTTCTTTAACAAGCTTGGGTTCAGAAACAAAATTGCATGCACTTATAATAATCGCAGTCAGGCCCACAAGTAACAGGATATTCTTTTTCATCTTAATCTAATTAATAATTACACAATATTAGGGTTCAAATATCCAAAATAAATCCAAACCAACAGGAGTGTGTCCTGTCATTTTTGATAGTATTAGCAGAGAGTGTCTTACCTGTCGCCCACGGTTACTCTTACTCCTTCGCTGTGTGCTGTAAATTCAGGTGCATACATACTCTGGATAGACGTAATGCCGTTGCTGAAGTCGCCTTCGTGAGTAACAAACATGGAATATTCAAACACGTAAGTTCCTTTGGGCAAATAGCTGAAGAAGAAGTTCGTGCTTACATCCTTTGTACTCTGGTAATACCCTAAACCTCCCTGCCAGCGATAGCCACTGAGCACTTCAATCGGCTCCATGCAACTTGCACGCATATCCTTCATGTGTACATACTCCATATCGCGGTCGGCTCGCAACTCTATTCTGACAGTTATCTTATCGCCCACGGCTAATTTGTCTCCTTCGTTAATAGGTATGAGTACAGGCCCACGGTCGGTATTTTTTTGCAAAAACAGCTTCTTACTGAGCTTCAGGTTTGTTTCTGAAAAGGTGATCCTGTCCAGGTCTTCAAAGTATTGCCAATACACAGCTCCCCACGAGGGATTCACTGTGCCGGATTTCTTACCTTCTTCGGTAACAGTAACTTTAATATTCCCCATCTCCGGCTTTACTCTTACTCCGTCAATCATCCTCTTGAAGTATCCGATGCCCTCTTCCTGTTTTTCATTTTTATTATCAAATATCTGGTTGCAAAGGCTGATTTGTACCTGCTTATCGGCTGTAAACCAGTTATCTCCCTGTAACAGTAGTGCGTACACTGCTTCTGCAGTAGCTTTGGTAGTGCCCCAACTGTTTGTCTGTTTATTCTTTAACAACCAGGTTTTCATTTCGCTAACGGCCACAGCATCCTTCGCCACTTCTGAGAAAACTTCAATCATGAGTGATTGTGTTTCGATAGGAGCCTGATACCACCAGTAACTGCGTTGGGTCAACTCTTTCCAATACATCCCCAGTTCGGAATTGACGATTGCATTTTCTCTCAGTGATTTAATAATGTTGGTGCTGACTTTAGATTCGCCTGCTCTGTAGAGCATCAATGCTATCATTCCGCGAGCATAAATACCCTGGCTTGTCCAGAATTTTTTGGCCTGATTAAAGTAAAAATCATAGGCTGCCTGTGCTTCTTTTCTTATTGGAATATCCTTAAAGAAACTTCTGGTATAGAGATAATGTGCTGAAATATTGGAAAGGTGATTGTCACTCTCTTTAAAGCCTTTTAATTTTTTCAGCCTCTGATAATCCTCTGCGATTCTTCTGTCGAGATAATCGAGGCCCCTGATTGCAATCGCATTCAGGTCTTTATTGTTTTTTTCGGGCCATGCCTGCAGTGTTTTTAAATGCCCCAAATCTGCCAATATATACTGAGTGATATATCGATCGTCGGGTCCACTGGTGAACCAGGGAAATCCGCCATTAGAGGTCTGCCTCTCTTTTACAGTTCTCAACGCATTATCCAATTGGCTGCTCATCTTATTAAGATCAAAGAGCAATGCGATACGGCGCTTTTGTTCTTCTTCGCTCTTTGCCTGCATTACCCAGGGGGTTTCTTCAAGCAATACAGATTTTAATTCCTGATTCTTTTGAAGGTTGCTGAGCAATGCATCAGCATTTTGAGTGTGCCATTTGTCAAAGATTGTTTTAAGTCTTGGGGACGCATTGGCGATGTGCATTGCAAGTGCATTCGCAAAGTAGCGGTTGAAAACCTGCTCTGTACATTCATAAGGATATTCGTTCAGGTAGGGCAACGCCTGTACCGCATACCATGCAGGGTTAGGCGTATATTCTACGGTAAGCCCATAGTTAGAAAGGGTAGTGTTGCTACCGCTTTTGAGCAATTTTTCAAAAGAAAATTTTTGACTGCCGGTCTTCTTCATTGGTATGGGCAGCGATTCGGTTACCAGCATTCTATTAGTCACCACTGGTACATACGCTTCCTCGCCATCGCTCATGTTGCCTGCTTGGGCTATGATACGATAAGTTACCAGATCGTTGAACCCCTTGGGAACCTTAAACGAAAAGGATACAGCAACGCTTTGCCCGGCGGCTACTGTGAATGGTTTTTCCGTGGTATTATTTTCGAACCATCCATCTACAGAGAGTAGGGTAGAGGAGTTCAGCAGGTGAAATTCTGTTTGTCCGGAAATTTCTCTGTCGGTCATGTTCACTACTTTGGCAGTAAACAGGATACTGTCGCCCTCTCTGAAGAATCTGGGAGGATTAGGAATTACCATAAGTTCCTTTTGGGTAATCACCGACTGTTCTGCGTAGCCTGATGACAAATCCTGTGTATGTGCCAGCGTCATCAGTTTCCATTTTGTGAGTGCCTCAGGCATAGTGAACGAGAGGGTTACATTCCCATCCTGGTCTGTTCTTAATTGCGGATAGAAAAAGGCAGTTTCCCTGAAATCTGTTCTCGTCTTTTGCGGTTGGTTATTTTCAGTTGCATTGTTACTTTCTTCGGGTTTAGCAGCCACAGTGTCTGTATTTACGCCCGGAGCTACAGCAATAACTTCCTGTAATTCCCCCATCCCGCCACTTGGGGATGGTGCTGCAGACTTTTCCATTGTTACCCTGTTCAAAGCCAGTGCATCATATTGCCGGGGCGAAACTTGCGGGTAAAAGCCCCAGGGTCTTTCAATCAGAATAATCTCATCGTAAGAGGTGACAGGGTAATACACATAGTTGTCCGGATAATCAAAATACTCAGCGTGTTTCAATGTGAAGTTACCTGAAGTAGTCCAGTTATTTCGCGGATAGAAGTTATACCAGATATTAAGAGGGCTCCACTTTTGAGGTTTGAACTGGTCTAATGACGCATCATACATTCCGGCAAGCAATTCTGCAGCTGCTTTAGTGTTTTTGTCTCCGGTAATGGTTAATCTCCATTCCTCTTTGCTGCCAGGTTGTGTTTTTTCTCTGTAGGTGTCAAACCGGATATTCAGTTTCTTGTTATCCCAGGGGACTGCCACATACACCTGGGTGCTATAGAAACGGTTATCTCTGACAAAAAAGTAATTCTTTGCAAAACCACCCCGATCCGCCTCGTGTATAGTGAACTTAAAAGGCTGCAGGCTATTGTTTACTCTTGTCATAGAGAAATTGTGCTCCTTACTTTCTTCACTCTTCTCTGTGATTGTCTCTTCAAAAAGATACACGTCAGATGCAGATCCTGCATAGATAGTTTTATTGTCACCCGGTTGTGTGGTCAGCGATTTATCAGATATAAAAAATATACTGTTATCAGGTAACTTCCTGCTTTCCGGATTGAAGATGCTGAAATACTTTACATCTTCCACTTCATTGCCAAATCGATCTTTGGAACGGGCTACTGCTACATACCATCCGGTTTTAAGTTCTTTACCCAGAGAAAAATCTCCGTTCCCGTTCAATGAATCTGACTTTTCGTACACGGTTGCCAATCTCTCCCATGTTTCAGGTTGGTCTTCCGATCGGTACACATCATTTGGGAAGAAACTTACGAAATCTGCTTCAGACATGACCGTGGTATCCGGTATTTGCCATAGCCTGCTTCTGAGTACTCTTTTAGGTGTTTTTAATTCGTATATTTTTAAATCTACCTTTACCTCTTGCGGTTCATTGCTTAGGTTTCGGGCACTGACTGATACTTTTTTAAATTCATTTGCACGCATGATGGCTTTATCGCTCAGCGCCAATGAGAGATTGAGCGACTTATAACCTACAGTTATTATGCTTTCAGCGCTCCTTGTTTCGCCATTAATATCTGTGACATCAGCTGTAACTCGATAGTCAAAGACAGGATCATTGTCTGGATTAATTGACAGATCGGGGATGGCCTTAAATGTGATGTAGAACTTTCCATTTTGGTCTGTGGTAGTCTCTCCGTTTTCGATTTCCATAGGAACCGTAGAGGGAATACCTATTCTCCAGAAACGCCAGGGATACGGGAATCGCGCTATTCGTGTAACCCTGTAGGTCACCCTGGCTCCGCTGATTTGATTTCCTGCGTATGCAATTGCTTCTCCTGAAATTGAAACCGAATCATTGAGCCTGAAAGACTCCTTTGGCTGTTTTATTTCAGTGAAAAACTTTGGCCGCTTATACTCCTCAACCGATATGTAGTGTGAATAAGTGCTATAACCATCCACTTCGATTCTGAAGGTGCCATTTAGCTTACCTTGTGGAAGAGTGAATTTCGTACTGAGCGAGCCATATTCATTCAACTCACCTTTGACCGACTCAGACTTTTGGCCATTGGCATCATAGAGGGTTAGGGATAACGGCTTTTTGCTTTGCAAAAGCTTGGGATTGCCGGTTTCCCTGTCACGTGTGACTCCGATTATCTTCAGATACACTGTCTGGCCGGGACGATATATACTTCTGTCTGTAAAATAAAAAATACGCGCATTCTTTTTCTCGTACTTATCCTGAGAGATTGAAGTGTCAATCTTTTCCTGATTTGCAGAGGTTGGATAATAATATTCATTGTGGTCGAGGAACAGCCGGTCTTTATTATGGGTTATTTCCAGGCGTATAAGGAGTGAACGGTTGTAGGTGATTTTGGCCATACCTCTGCTATCAGTTGTTACAGTGGTTACCAGATTTTGCTTATAGGTACGTGTGTCATAGTTGTATAATCCACTCCATACTTTGATTATAGCACCCGCTAAAGGCGCTCCGGAGGTGCGATTAAGTACCAGTACATTGTTTGCATTTTTTATAAAACTTATGTTAGATACATGAAAGGGCGTTGCCGAAACCACATTTTTTTCATTTCTGAAGTCTTTGTCAGGAGATGCAAGCAGAAGATATTCTCCTACGGGAAGCCCTTCTATTCTGATTTCAGTACTATGCATGAGGTAGTCGGCCATTGCAGGGAGTTGTTGAAACCATTGTTTCCTATACCTCAGGGATTCATAAATTTTTATTTTCTCACTCTGGTTATTTGCTTTTGCCAGTTGTTGCTTCAGCTTTCCGGTAGATGGTATCACCCGGAGATACATGCCTGAAATATTTTTATATTCCACTAATGCTCTGAAATTCTTGCCAGGTATGTTTACATTCTCCACAGTCAGGCTCAGCGATTGGTGTGTTATCGACATTATAGCATTAGCCGCCAGGCTACCTCCTTTACTCTCTGGGTAATCAGAAGTTACTATTTTCATAATGTCGAATGCCTCTTTCATAAGGTGACCTTTCTTCGTGCGGTCTGTCTCGGTTTCTGCCCTTGTCATCAGTATTTCGCCCCACAGATAGCCTGCTATTGCGGCCGACGTATCCTTATAGGTATAATAAATATTTTTCAAGGCTCCTATATATAGATCATCCTTATTCGTAATTCGTGCGTTGTTGTGAACATACTTCAACCTGTCAATATCCACATCGATTAATGCATCAGTCTGGTCAATGTGCAACGCAATGAGTTCCTTAAATATGTTAAGTGCTATGAGCGCAGCCGAAGAGGTATCGCTTGTTTTGAAAGCTGTATGAATAAATTCTTTAGCGGGGGAAAATGCCTGAGAACTGGTGATTTCAAATGCTTCTGCCGGTTTGGTAATAATGATTTCGGGATTCTTAAAAAAAGAAAGTGCACGGTGTGCAAGCAGGTCGAAAAGAGTGGGGCGCAGGTTGCGACTATTGCCCTTATTCAGGATGGCATCAAAATCTTGTATTGGTGTAGTCTTAAGTGACTTATCCTTAAGGCTTTCGAGATATAAATAAGATATTTCACGGAAAAAATCTTCCTTGCTCCATGTATCAATATCTTCTTTCTTAAAATCCTTTGTTTGTGTGGCGGAATATAACCGGTAACGATTTCTGGAAAAGTAATCTTCATAAAACTGGGCAGTGATGTTCTGCATTACTGACCGGGCAGGCTGGGGTGCAGTAGCTATTTCCTCCTTCATGGAGCTGATTACTTTTTTGGCGGCATCTTCTTCAATAGATTGAAGTTGGGAGCTCTTATAGAGAAGGCATTTGATCACCTGCCCCTCATTCTTCGAGGCTTTTGCGAGCTTGTATATTTTATCTATAGTGGACAGTGCTGTTTTAGGCAGCCCTTCTGAAATTGCCTTTTCCACTTCTTTCCATTCCTGACGGTATGTAGGGTCCTGCGCTTTTGAGTCCATGCTAAAAGTGAGTGTGGTAATAATGAGAAAACAAAAAAGTATTGATCTCCTCCTCGCCATGATTAATCGTTTGGTTACAAATGACCGAAAAAAAATCCTTTGGGTTGTATGTAAATATATAATGAAATCAAAATGTTTGTGAATTGCTGTCTGGTCTCTTATAAGAGTTGAGATGAAGAGAAATTAAGGATTCCATATATTAAAATTGATTTTGTAGATTTTTTACGACAGTTTTGTGTGGCGCCGGAGAATCAAACCAATTAGTAAAGGTATGTCGCAAATCAGGAGGCAAAGTATTTTATCCACAGTTCTGGTGTATGCCGGATTCGCAGCAGGGTTTGTCAATACTTATCTTTTTACACGTCAGGGGTCTCCCTTTTCTCCTTCTCAGTATGCCATGACCAGCATATTTCTTGCGGTAGGAAATCTAATGTATGCTTTTTCAAGCCTAGGAATGGTAAGTGTGGTTTATAAATTTTATCCTTATTATAAAGATAATCTACCTCAGAAGAAAATTGATCTGATGGGATGGTCCATCCTTTTTAGCCTTATAGGGTTTTTACTCATGATGTCAGGAGCATTTATTTTCAAAGATTTGATTGTGCAGAAATTCGCAGGTAATTCTCCCCTCTTTCTCCAATACTTCCGCTGGATATTTCCATTTGCTTTTGGGATTTTGTTTTTCTCTTTGTTCGAAGCATTTGGATGGAATATACGCCAGTCGGTCTTTACCACTTTTTTGAGGGAGCTGTTTTTCAAAGGGTTGATCACGATACTTATTCTGATGCTGAGCGTCCGGATTATATCTGACTTTGATTCATTCATAAAATTGTATTCACTGACTTTTGGATTTACAGCATTGATTTTAATGCTATACCTTATCTATAAGAAAGCATTTTCAATAACTCTGAAACTGAGCCAGGTCACCCGTAAATTTTACAGGAAGATCAGAGCTATGGCTTTGTTATCCTACCTGAGTAGTTTAGTGTATATGGTGGCCAATTTTATTGATATGCTGATTATTATGTCCCTTTTAGGAACTACCGAAGCTGGTATTTATTCGTTGGGGCTGGTAATTGGTAGCCTGGTGCAGGCCCCCCAACGTGGAGCTATCGCAGCTGCTATTCCTGTGGTCTCACAGGCATGGAAGGATAAGGAGTATGAAAAGATCCAGAGAATCTATCATCGTTCCGGGCTTAATCTGCTGATAGGAGGACTGGCTATATTCTTTCTGGTTTGGATGAGTTATACCGATATAGTGAACACATTTCATTTGCAACCGGCATATCTATCCTCACTTTGGGTGTTCTTTTTTATTGGGTTGGCAAGGGTAGTGGATATGGGCACAGGTATCAATTCTCAGATTATTAGCACCTCTGCTCACTGGAGGTTTGAGGTGGTGGCAGGGATAATCGTACTGCTCATAATCATTCCTGTAGATTATATGCTGATTAAACGTGTAGGGATTGTGGGTGCGGGAATAGCAACCTTGTTCAGCGCTCTTTTGTTTAATCTTTTGCGTATTATTTTTCTTTACAGGAAATTCAGAATGTATCCGTTTTCATGGAAAATGGCTCTTTCTATTATTGTGGCTGTAGGATGCTATGTGATAAGCTATTATTTATTCAGGTCTTACACAGGCTTCGTGGCCATTGCCTCCAGAAGTCTTGTATTTATTGTTTTGTTTGGTAGTGCTACAATGTTTTTTAAACTCACCCCTGATATCGTTCCCGTACTTCAGACACTTAGAAAAAGAATTACCGGAAGAAGATAAAAAAAACCTACAGTTTTTTTTCACTGTAGGTTTTAAAGTTTATTTGTTGCCGTCATTTAATACTTAGCAGGTTCTTTCAGCTTAATATTAAATTTGTGTTGATAGCGTTCAGAAAGCTGGCTCTGCTTATTTTCCAGATTTATTTTTCTGCCCTGGATAAATGCGAGATCAACTATGCTTTCCTCCATATTGAGGATATCACCTTCACTTACCACGATGTTTGCATCCTTACCTGCTTCAATAGTTCCTGTTCTGTCATCTATCCTGAAAATCTTTGCCGGATTAAGTGTCAGTGCACTGATGGCCTCCTCTTTGGTAAGACCGTAAGCGGCAGCAGTACCTGCATTATACATCAGGTTGCGCCCTCTTGTGGTGCCGTCCACATCTCCAATCGCAAAGAGTACGCCTGCTTTCTGCAGCATGGCTGGCGTCTTGAACGGTTGATCCACGTCGTCGTCGGTTGTTTCAGGCAGGGCATGCATCTGGTTAAGAATTACCGGAATCCCATTTTCTTTAAGCAATGATCCAATTTGCCAACTATCTGCTCCGCCTACAATTACTACGTTGAATCCAAATTCCTTCTTGAAATCGATTGCCAGCAACATTTCTTTTACATTGTCGCAATGCACAAACAGGCTCTGTGATTTATCAAACAATCCTTTGGTGGCTTCAAATTTGAGATTGGTTTGCGTATTTGAGTGTTTATCCAGATACGCCTTTGCCTGGCGGAAAAAGTCTTTGGCTTCCTCCACTCTTTTCAGGCCGTTTGCAGCAGCATTACCCTGTGATGCCTGAGCCTGCGCAAAGAAAAACCGTCCTCCGCCACGCTGAGACAACGAAGGCATATTCAGGTGCATTTGACCGTCCATCTTGTAAGCTGCATCTTCCCAGTTCCATGCATCCAGTTGCACTACAGTAGAGGTACCCGGAATAAGCATTCTGCCGCCGCCATCGTTTTGAGGTATTACGTTTGCGAGCAAAATGCCATTTGTGCGCAGCACGTTGATGACATGGTTGTCGGTATTATACGCTACAATAGAGCGGATGCTGGGGTTGATGTCTCCCAACTCGCTGAAGTCGTTTGTGCCCGGTACAGCGCCCCCTACATCTTTCAGCCCGATAATTGAAATTGGACTGATAAGGCCGGGGTACACTTGTTTGCCTTTGACATCATAAACTTTGGCATTGGAAGGAGCCTGTATGCCGCTTCCCACCTTTTCTATTTTGGAGCCATTAATGATGATGGTTCCATTTTCAATGACAGTACCGTTTCCTACATGGATAGTAGCGTTGGTAAGTGCTATCACTCCCTTGTTTTCAGGGGCGGGGTAGATGTCCGGCTGGGCCATAATCACACTTCCCGAAAATAGCATAATGAGGAATAAAAAAATATGTTTCATCTTCTGTGTTTTTGTGTTTGATTATGGTTGCATGTTTTGATCAATATAGTCGTCGCCAGCACCGAGATAACTGAACGGTGGAGTAAAGCCGCCCGCCTGCATACCCGTGGCGCCTGAACCTCTGCCTGCAGAATTTGCTTTTTGAATCAGTCTGTTTTTCTCAGTTTTCATCTGTTCCCTCAGTTGCAGATCACGTTCGCGATCGAAATAGATAATTCCATCCACCATGGTTTTCTGCGCAACAGCATAGATGGTCAGTGGATTATGGTTCCATAATACCAGGTCCGCATCCTTGCCCACCTTAATGCTTCCTACTTTATCCTGTACGTGGAGCATTGTAGCCGGGTTGATAGTAACCATCTTCAGCGCTTCTTCTTCAGTGAGACCGTATTTAATGCTCTTGGCAGCCTCCTGATTGAGCCTGCGCGCCATTTCTGCGTCATCTGAATTAATAGCTGTATTAAGTCCCATGCGTGTCATAATTGCCGCATTCTGTGGGATGGCATCTACTACTTCCATTTTATAGTTCCACCAGTCGCTGAAAGTGGAGGCATTGGCTCCATGTTTCTTAAGTTTATCTGCCACCTTGTATCCTTCCAGAATGTGTGTGAATGTATTGTATCGGAAACCAAACTTTTCAGCCACTCTCATAGCGGCGATGATTTCACTCTGCACGTAGGAGTGTGATGTGATAAATCTTTTGGAGTTTAGTATTTCAACGAGTGCGTCCAACTCCAGGTCCCTCCTTACAGGGAGCATGGTGCTGCCTTTAGGACGGCTGTTCCAGGCTTTCCACTGGTTTTCATAATCTCTGGCTCTGGTAAATGCATCCATGAGCACTTCTTCTACGCCCATCCTGGTATTAGGGAAGCGATTGTTGTTTTGCGAGGTAGTTCGCTTCACATTTTCACCTAAAGCAAATTTGATAAATGGATCTGCTCCGGCAAATTTCAGGTCTGTATCGTTGACACCCCAGCGAAGTTTGATGAGTTGGGACTGTCCCCCAATGGCATTGGCACTACCGTGCAAAATCTGTGAAGTAGTGACGCCGCCGCTCAGTTGGCGATAAATGTTTATGTCCTCGGGATTCAGATTGTCTCCAATCCTGACTTCGGAGGTTACCGACTGCCCTCCTTCATTAATCGATTGCACTGCGATGTGTGAGTGTTCATCTATTATTCCCGGAGTGAGGTGCATTCCAGTGGCATCGATTACAGTAGCTCCTGCACCGTTAAGATTTTTGCCTATGGCTGCGATCTTGCCGTTCTTTACCAGCACATCCGTATTCTTCAGCACACCGGCTTTTTCTGAAGTCCATACTGTAGCATTCTTAAATAGTATATCCTTTTGCTCAGGTTTGGTGGTCCATCCGTAAGCCCCAAATGGGTAATTGACTTCTGAAGTAATTTGTTCTTTCCTGGTTCTGGAAGGGGTACTCTTCACAGGCGATTCCTGAGTAAGCGTAGCTACCCATAACAGGTGGTTTCCTGAAGTATCTACACCTGCACCTTCCCAAACTTTTCCTGTGCTTTTTCCACTCAGGATGATATGGGGTGCTGGTGACGCACTTGCGTTTCTTCCCGGCCCTGCTTTTTGCTTTACAGGGCTGAATGAAATCTGAACCAGGCTGCCGTTATTGGTAAACTTTGCAGTCAGGGTATCAGTTCCAATTACATCTGCAGCAGAAGCCGATTTTACATGTAGATTGTAATTTGTTTTCTTTCCATTGTTGTCAGTGAGCACGAGTTGGAAAGTACCTGCAGTGATCTTCCAGGATTCAGGATGTAGATCGTAGTTGGTGCCCTGAATCCAGTTCTGCAGGATTATTGTTCCTTCATCAAAGATGGGTTTGTTCGTGATAATGAAATTTGCCAGTTTGCCTGTCTCCAGGCTTCCCACCATGTCGTAGATTCCGATAGTCTGAGCAGGTGTGCTGGTAAGGGCTGCGAGTGCTGTTTTCTCCGTAAGCCCTGCATCAATTGCTTTTTTCAGGTTTGCAAAAAACGTTTTTCCATCTCTCAGTCCATCGGCAGTGATGCAGAAAGGAATATTTTCCTTTTCGAAGGCTGCCATATTACCCGGTGCCATTTCCCAATTTTTGAGTGTGGCCAGAGTCACATTTCTTGCATCAATCGGATCGCTGACATTTGGTGAAGCAGGAAATGTAAGGGGTAAAATAAATGTGGACCTGATGCCGGCAATTTCTTTTATTCGCTGATACTCATTGCCACCGCCTTTTATAATATATTTTTTCCCGAATTCTTCTGCAATCCGGGAGGCTCTAAGGTCGTTCCACTTATCATTGGCTTCGAATATCTGGGGTAATCCCTGAAGATCGTTCCATGCCTGAAGGCTGAGATTGGTTCCTTCGCCGGGTTTATCTGCCGGAAGACTTTTGTACCAGTCTGCATCAAGATAAGTCTGGCGTAGCAGCGCTATCATACCCATTAGAGAGGAAGGATATGATTGAGTAGAGGTGCCCTTGCTAAATGAGTAATGAGCGGAAGCCATTGGCTTTAACATTACGAAGTTTGCCGGGCCATGAGCCAGTGTTACCACTGTGCCGCTACCTCGCGCAATACCATCTCTCTGGTGAGTAAGCACAGTGCCAAAACCTGAACTTCTCCAGACTTCAGCATCTTTGTCAACTACGGTAAAGAGCGCAGAAGCGTTTACCTCGGGCTTAATAGCCTGATTCCACGAGTAGGCACCCATGTTAGCAGTAGTCAGTTGCGACTGCTGGAAAGGGTTGAACCCTCCGGAAGTGGCACGCTGGGGAGTAGGCACTCCATAATTACTATACAAGTCGATAAATGAAGGATAAAGGAATTTTCCTGCACAATCAATTACGACAGCATTGTTTGGAATGGGGATGTTATTACCCACGCCGATAATTTTATTCTTCTGAATCAATAATGTTCCGTTATTGATTGTATTTTCGGCATCCTTAACGATAGTGGCATTTGTGAAGGCGAAGATTGTTTCGCGTGCATCAGCTACTCCGTTAACTGTGGATGTAGCCTGGCTATATACAAAGGAAACCGGAAATGAGAAAAATAAAATAAGGGATAAAAAGAGTTTTGATTTTCTTCTCATGACGTTAAATTATTTGGGCATTGAAGATAAAGATTACTTTAGCATTAACTTAGATTTTTTATAAACGGTCGTATATGAATATTGAAAAATATATTGAGCACACAATCCTAAAACAGACAACCACACTTGCTGACGTAGAGAGGATATGCAACGAGGCTAAAACATATAAGTTTGCCGCAGTATGTATTCCCCCGCTTTATGTAAAAAAAACAAAAGAATTTCTGGCAGGGTCCGGAGTCAATACCTGTACGGTGATAGGCTTTCCGTTTGGTTATTGTGCTATTGAAGCCAAGGTGGCTGAATTAGTATTAGCCACTGTGGATGGAGCCGACGAATTAGATATGGTGGTGAATGTATCGGCTATCAAGAATGGTGACTGGACCTTCCTAGCCAATGAGATCAACACTGTAATGCCGATTGTAAAGAGCAAAGGAAAAATAATTAAACTGATTATTGAGAGCGGTGTCCTCACAGACGATGAGATTATTAAATGTTGTGATATTTATGGGGCCGCAGGAGTGGACTATATGAAGACTTCTACAGGCTTTGCAGAGAAAGGAGCCAGCATTCATGCGGTACAATTGATGAGAAACCATCTGGCTGATGCGATTAAGATAAAGGCAGCAGGTGGTATCAGGTCTTTTTCGTTCGCCAAAGAACTGATTAATGCAGGTGCTGACAGAATTGGTTGTAGTTCCAGTTTGAAAATTGTAGAGGAGAG
>JACFNA010000361.1 GCA_019455085.1 Chitinophagaceae bacterium | reverse complement strand
GTTACCCTGTTATTGTTACTCACCGTGCTGATATGGGGTTTGGTAACTGCACCTTTTAACTGGCACCAAAATCTGTTGCCCAATAACCCTGTCCCTGTTGATGCCATTCCCAATCTTGGGGATAATCAACAGATTGTTGCCACTGAATGGATGGGCAGGTCGCCAAAAGATATTCAGGAGCAAATAACCTACCCGCTTACCACTTCACTTTTGGGCATGCCCGGAGTGAAAACGATAAGGAGCACCTCTATGTTCGGGATGTCCTTTATCTATATCATCTTTGAAGAAAATGTAGAATTTTATTGGAGCCGTTCCCGTATTCTTGAAAAACTCAATTCCCTTCCGGCAGGAACTTTACCAACTGGTGTAACACCCACCTTGGGCCCTGATGCAACTGCACTTGGACAAGTATTTTGGTACACTTTAGAGGGCAGAAACCCAAAAACAGGCAAGCCAACCGGAGGATGGGATCCCGATGAACTAAGAACCATTCAGGATTTCTACGCCAAGTACAGCCTTTCGTCTGCTGAAGGCGTATCGGAAGTTGCTTCTATCGGTGGTTTTATCAAAGAATATCAGGTGGACATCAATCCCGATGCACTGCGTGCATACAACCTGACAATTATGGATGTAATGACCGCCATCCAAAAAAGCAATCTGGACATCGGTGCTGAAACAATTGAGGTAAACAAGGTTGAATATTTAGTGCGTGGATTGGGCTATATAAAAACGGTAGAAGACCTGGAAAATGCCGTAGTAACAGTAAGGAATAATATTCCGGTCAAAATCAAAGATGTAGCTTTTGTCAATCTGGGACCTGCTCCACGCAGAGGGGGATTGGATAAAGAAGGCGTGGAAGCTGTTGGTGGCGTTGTTGTTGCCCGTTTTGGTGCAAATCCGCTGGAGGTAATTAACAATGTAAAAGCAAAAATAGCTGAGATGGAAGCCGGGCTTCCGCAAAAAACATTATCGGACGGTTCCATATCCAAAGTTACCGTAGTACCTTTTTATGACCGTTCTGGATTAATTCACGAAACTATTGGCACACTAGAGTCAGCATTGGCACACGAAATACTGATTTCCATTATTGTGGTTATCGTATTGGTATTCAATCTCAGAGCTTCTTTAATCATTTCCAGCATTCTGCCACTTGGCGTATTGGCAACCTTTATATTTATGAAATATCTTGGAGTAGAAGCCAATATTGTAGCCCTTTCGGGTATTGCCATCGCTATCGGAGTGATGGTTGACGTGGGGGTTGTCTTTGTGGAAAGCATAATCCGCTACATGGAAGAAGAACGGAAACAAGGTATTGAAAGCAAAGGAAAGGCATTTGTAAATTTAATCTCAAAAGCCGTTTCTGAAGTATCGGGTGCCATCACTACTGCCATGCTCACCACCATTGTCAGCTTTTTGCCTGTATTTGCTATGGAAGCACAGGAAGGTAAACTATTTCGTCCATTGGCATTTACCAAAACTTTTGCCATTACATCTGCATTCATTTTAGGATTGATAGTGATACCAACGATTGCCTACTATGTTTTTTCAATAAAAATTGAACGGAAAAAACTAAGAAGGATAATGAATTATATCTTAGTGGT
>JACFNA010000360.1 GCA_019455085.1 Chitinophagaceae bacterium | reverse complement strand
ATCATATAGGCTTCCATGTCATTCGGATCGTTGTAAACAATCCAAGAACTTGAGCTTGCCAGATACTGGAGCGTATGGTGCGACGGGTTGCCATCGTGATTAAATTCAACAATGTAACCAAAATCACCTGTAGTCGAAACCGCACCGTCAATCACTATCCAGAAATGGGCATCAGAAGAAGAATTGTTTTCAAGCAGAACATCAGGAATTGGAAGTTCTACCATGTAAAGCGGATAAGCCCCGGCCCAGTTTCCTAGGAAAGTGGAAGTGTAATCTCCCGCTCCATAACTGATGGCAGGTCCTAAATCAGCACCAATACCTCCTGAACCTGAACCGTCGTCTTCATAGAACTGTACGTTGAACGTAGTCGGCGAACCATTAAGATAGATAACAGGCACGGTAACCTTCTGAACAGTGAAACTGTCGTTAGCCGCTACAATCACGTCGTTTGCCACTCTGTTGCCACCGGTAATTCCTGCGCCGTTAGGTGAACTCAAAGGATCGGATCCGGTCATGTATTCCTGTGAACATGGTGATCCGGTTCCTCCACCGCCTTCACCTGTACAGTACTGAACTTCACCTACAAATGCTCTATTTGCAAAACCGCTGCTGAACACTGTGGCATTTGAACCATATCCGTTTGAAAGGATGGTAATAGTACCATCGGTCTCAGTGTAATTTCCGTTTGAATATCTGTAAGTGTTTCCTTCACCGTAATCGGTTACAAACAAATAGATACCTTTTGACTGTCCGGGTTGCAATACCAATGTATTGTTCAAATCTACCTGGCTAAAGGTGCTCGGATCAAACGGTACTGCATTTTGAGCAGGAATTTCTGTTTTTGATTCCAAAAGTGTCCATGCTGAAGGATCCTGATGTACACCCACGTTGCTTGACGCTGTGGTTGTATAATAGATATCCATATCAAAAGAAGAGTTGCTTCCTGATACAGGCACCTTAAATCCTGTGATGGTCATCTCTTCTGATGTTTCATTTACAATATCAAAGGTAACACCTGCAAAACCGTTTGCTGTTCCCGCAGCGGCATTTGCAGTAAACAAAGCATCGCAGTCCTGACCTCCGCCTCCTGATGTTTCACAGGTACCGTCAAGTGTGAATGAGAAGTTAAAACTGCTTGAATTGGTTACCCAGGTTACTCCGCCGTCGGCAGTGTATTTACCGGGCTGTCCGAATCCTGAACCGGTAATTGTCCAGTAGTTGGTAGCATTGTCAGTTCCCACAGTAGTCTGGAGAGCAAACCAGTAAACACCTTCAGTCAGTTCAGCTGCTGTCGGCAGTGTAAATGCAATGTCATAAATATTCATTCCAAAATTACTGTCGACTACAGTTTGTGAATCAGGTGTAAGGTTTGAATAAGTATAAATTGGAGCCGCAGCCGGCTGTCCACCGTTGTCCTGATAGAATGCCAGTGTAGAAGCAACTCCGATGTTGTTAAACATTCTGAAGCTTACATTGCTGACAGTCATTGTCACATCTGCTGCGATTTCGAAATCGTCAGCAAACAGGAGTGTCTGAGTGTTTCCGGTACCGTTGGCGTTTGAATGTGGGAAGGTAATATCGCACGGATCTCCTGTTCCGCCGCC
>JACFNA010000359.1:623-1631 GCA_019455085.1 Chitinophagaceae bacterium | reverse complement strand
AATTATAATCCACAAAAACAGGGCTGTCATCTCAACACTCCTTCACAATGGATGAAAATTCTTTTCGAAAGAATCATATCCGCTATGCCATAGCATTGCTTAATTCGTATGAAGGCTCAATACCGCTGAATCTTTACTTAAAAGAATATTTTTCAAAAAATCGTAAGCACGGATCCAAAGACAGAAAAGCAATAACCGCACTTTGTTATGGATATTTCAGAGTAGCCAACGGGTTTAAGAACACTTCAGAGCGGGAAGAAATAATTTCTGCAGGACAGGCACTCGTAGTAACCCATTCATTTAATGAAACCTACGAACAAATAATAGATCGACTAAAGAATACACTCCGGCTAAATGCAGGCCAATTCAGCATAGAGACCAATTATCCCTTTAGCGAATTCCTCAGTCAGAAGATCGATAAGGAAGCACTTTTGTATACTTTCCTCATCCAGCCAAATCTCTTCATCAGGATACGACCCGGACAAAGAGAAAGAGTTGTAGAAATCCTTAATGCCCATGAATGGCAGCACCAGCCTATCGCACCACATACCATAGCATTGCCCAACAGTACTCCTGTGCAGCACCTGTTTAAATCAGACAAAGATGTTGTAATTCAGGATTATGCATCACAACTGACAGGAACACTTTTAACCCAACTCCCCTGCCCCCGCTCCGGAATAAAAATATGGGATTGCTGCGCTGGAAGCGGAGGAAAAACCATCCAGCTCTTTGATACATTTCCCGAGTCAACCATAACGGCAAGCGATAAACGTAAAACAATTTTACAAAATCTGAAAGCGCGTCTTAAGAACGCAGGAATCACAAACTGTGAAATACGATTAGCAGACCTTTCCCAATCTGCAGAAGGTTTCCCTGATGACACTTTCGACCTGATACTGGCTGATGTGCCCTGCAGTGGTTCAGGCACCTGGAGCCGCACCCCGGAGCAACTTCATTACTTTTCAAAATCCTCTCTCGCATCTTACGAGAAAATTCAGAAAAGAATAA
>JACFNA010000359.1:0-613 GCA_019455085.1 Chitinophagaceae bacterium | reverse complement strand
TAACCAATATCTTACCCAAACTTAAACCGGGAGGATTTTTATTATATATCACCTGTTCTGTCTTCAGTGCAGAAAATGAAGAAAATATTTTTTACTTTGAAAATGAACTGGGATTAAGAACTATTTCTTCAAAATATATAGAAGGCTCCGGAAAGAGAGCAGACACACTCTTCGCCGCCTTACTTCAAAAATAAAGTGTGGAAATATTAATGAACCAGCACTTTCTGAACATATTTCTCCTGGCCATTCTGCACCTTAAGGATATAAACTCCTCTGGCAAGTCCAGGCCTTTGAATGCTTACGATTCCGGGTTCACCCCCTACGAGTACTTCTGTAGATGAATAACAAAGCTTTCCGGTAATGTCGTAAAGCATAATGCTGAATTCACCAGAGTTGACCGGCTTAATTGCAATTTGAGCTCTATTTGCAAACGGATTAGGATACACCGCAATGTTTCCTCCATTCAGCACCTTCTCTGCAAACCTTCTCGCTTTTTCTTTCTCAAGCATAGTAAATGCAAGTTCAAAGTCAGGAATACCATATCCTGTTTTATAATCCGGATTAGTATAGTGATTAGAGGATCTTATCACATAATCCATAATCTCCACAGATG
>JACFNA010000358.1 GCA_019455085.1 Chitinophagaceae bacterium | reverse complement strand
TCCGTATGCGAGTACCGTAAGTTGCCATATGTTGCCACTGAGTTAAATTACCGGATCGTAGAGCCCGTTTGCCAGCCCGGCAATGATGGATGCTTTATAATTTTCGTTGTTAGCTTCCTCGATTTTTTTTCTGAAAAAATCACGACGGCTGAATGCAATTATAGTTTTGAAATTGGCCAGGTTTTCCTGTATTTCACCACTGAGCAGGCCGAATTTTTTTAGGCTGACTGCATTTTTTCTTCTAACTAAAGGATTTACAAGTTTTACAAATACTATGATGATGATAGCGGGAGCCAGGGCAGCGCTGCCCAGTTTGGGATTGATGACTAACAGAAAGACGGCGGTGGCTATCAATAGGAAAATGTTATCAATAAACTGCATCAGCGATTGAGAGAAGAAACGGTTCACACTATCCGTATCATTATTAATTCTGGAAATCAAATCGCCGGCCTTATTCTGATTGAAGAACTTTACAGGAAGGGTTTGTATTTTATTGAAAACGGCATTGCGCAAGCTGTAAAGTACACGCTGGCCTACGGTGCCCATGATCTTTATCTGGAGGTATTCGGTAACTGAGGATGTAATGTAGATACCAAGGAGAATTCCTGAAAACAGAATTAATCCCCGATACATTTTAGTGACAATATAATGATCAATAGTATATCCTATCAGATAAGGTGTAAGCATGGTAATACCACTATTGGCCAGCATGAGCACGAAAGCTATTGTGAGGCTCTTACGCTCCTCCCTGAGAAAGACCATCATTTTACTGAAGGCGTCCCGGGTGCTGCTTTTATGCTCCTTGTTTAAGTTGTAATCCATCTGCTTAATTAGTTGATTCTATATCTGTGAGGCTTTGTTGTGATTTATGAATTTGCATGTATTCCGGGCAATTTTTCAGCAATTCTTCATGTGTGCCACTGGCAATCAGTTCACCCTGCATGATGAGGATAATCTGGTCGTAATTTTTAACAGGCTCTATTTTTTGGGTTACCGAGATGATGGTCATATCCGGGTAATTCTTTGTAAGGTTCTCACCAATTTTTAGTTCGGTTGCTGCATCTACCCTGGCCGTAAAGTCGTCGAGAATAAGGATAGCAGGGTTTACAGAAAGCGCTCTTGCGAGCATTATTCTTTGTTTTTGCCCACCTGACAGGTTGGTGCCGCGCTCACTGATGGGTGTGTCGATACCTTCGGGCAGCGTACCGATAAAATTGTCGATCTCGGCTGTCCTTATGGCTTTACTAAGCTCGGCTTCTGTCACACTTTTGTTGAATGCAATGTTTTCGCGAAGACTGAGGTTGAAGATGGTGCTACCCTGAAACACGATTCCTGTCTGCCTGAGAATTGTTTCGCTTTTGTATTGTGACTCAGGAATACCGTCATATAGTATTTCGCCTGCCGTAGGTTTTATAAGCCCTGTTAAAATATTCAGCAACTGGCTCTTGCCGGCGGCAGTAGGGCCTATGATTGCAGTTCTGCTTCTTTCTTTTATATCGAAGGAGATATCGCGGAGAATGTACTTGTCTTTTATTTGTAGAGACACATTCCTGAGGGTGATGTTGCCTTTCACCGGTGTGTCGATCGTCCCGATATCTATCGAATCGGGCTCATCCAGGATATGCCTGATCCGCCT
>JACFNA010000357.1 GCA_019455085.1 Chitinophagaceae bacterium | reverse complement strand
GCCTGTGATATTGTTAAAGAGAAAGCAGAAGAGATTTCAAACACTTATAACTGTAAAGCATACACCGACTACAATAAGATGCTTTCAGCACATCCGGAGGCGGAGGTTATGATCATCTGCACACCCAACGGCCTGCACGCACAACATACCATCGCTGCTCTGAAAGCCGGCTTTCATGTACTGTGCGAAAAACCGATGGCTATCAATGTGCATGATTGCGGCGAGATGATCTATACAGCAGATAAGATGAACAAGCGCTTGTTCATTGTAAAACAAAACCGCTTTAATCCGCCGGTAGTAGCGGTAAAGAAAGCCCTGGATGAAGGCAGGCTGGGAAAGATTTACAGCATCCAGCTCAACTGCTTCTGGAATCGCGATGAAGCATACTATGCTAATTCCTGGAAAGGAACGAAGGACCTCGATGGCGGAACGCTGTTCACTCAATTCAGTCATTTTATCGACTTGCTTTATTGGATGTTTGGAGATGTGAAGCACGTGAATGCCATCCTGAACAACTACCATCATCAGGGCATTATAGAGTTTGAAGACACGGGAGTGGTAACCTTAGAATTTGACAACGGTATTACCGGAACGCTCAACTATACAGTTAACAGCTATCAAAAAAACTTAGAAGGTTCGCTGACGATTTTTGGAGAAAAAGGAACGGTCAAAATCGGCGGACAGTATCTGAATGAATTGGAGTATCAGAACATTGAAGGTTTTGAAATCACCGGACTGCCGCCGGGAAACCCTCCGAATAACTATGGTCATTATGTCGGCAGTATGAGCAATCACGACAAAGTATATGAAAATCTGATTGACGTGCTGCAGCATGGCGGTACCATCGCCACCAACGGTTTTGAAGGGATGAAGACGGTGGAGATTATTGAGAAGATCTACGGCGCTTCGGACAAGTTATGACTTATGAAATGTTTCGCCTGCGGCGAGTCTAAACCGTGGCTCACTGAGGCGGCTATGGGCTTGCCGAAATACCCCGAAGTGCAGCCGTAAAATAGAGTACCGCCACATTTCGGCACTTCGGCAGGCTCAGTGAGCTCCTCAATGGGCGAAAACGATATGGCTCACTGAGGTTCCCGAAGTGAAGCCGTACAAGAAATACCCCGAAGTGAAGTCGTAAAAGAAATACCCGAAGCATAGCTACACCCTACACAATCCAATTCTCTTCCTTGCAAGCATTCATGTATATATTATTGTGTTCTGACGGAACTTTTTACACAGGCAGTACAAAAGAACTAGACAGAAGACTATCACAACACCAATTAGGCGAAGGAGCAAACTATACAAAGAAGAGATTACCTGTCAAATTGGTCTATTATGAAGTCTTTAATAGGATCGATCATGCATATTATCGTGAAAAGCAAGTGCAAGGATGGAGGAGAGAGAAGAAGCTTGCTCTCATAAATGGAACTCCGGAATTGCTACCAAAATTAGCGACAGCTTATAGGGATATAAATGGAAGTTTTCGGAAAATTGAATAACTGTGTACTGCCGCCCTTCGGCCACTTCGGCAGGCTCAGTGAGCACTCAGGGGCAAAAGCAATGTGGCTCGCTGAGGTGGTTATTAAGCCTGCCGAAATACCCCGAAGCGAAGCCGTACAAAAAACTACTAAACGCATAAACTCACAATAGCTAA
>JACFNA010000071.1:8052-14993 GCA_019455085.1 Chitinophagaceae bacterium | reverse complement strand
AGTGCAATAGGCCCATGCTTCATCTCTGCTGCAGGATAGCCTTCTGCATGAATGTAAGAGATTTCTTTGAGCTTCAGTGCGCCTTCCAGTGCTATGGGGAAGTTGTATCCCCTGCCAAGGAATAATGCGTCGGATGACATGGCGTATTTATTAGCTATGGTTTCAAGCGCAGGCGCGTTTCTTAATACGGTTGCCACCTTTTCAGGCACACTCTCTAATTCGTGAAGCAGTTCCAGATACTTTTCATCAGTGATTGATTTTTTTTCTCTGGCAATCCTGAGGGCTATCATCATGAGGACGGAAAGCTGTGCAGTAAATGCCTTGGTGGACGCAACGCCTATCTCGGGCCCCGCATGGGTGTACGCGCCTGCCTGAGATACCCTGGAAATGGAGGAACCCACCACGTTGACAATTCCTAAAATAAAAGCGCCCTGTTCTTTTGCTTTTTCAATAGCTACAAGAGTGTCAGCGGTCTCCCCACTTTGGGAAATGGCAATCACCACATCTCCTTCATGGATTACCGGATTGCGGTACCGAAACTCTGATGCGTATTCAACTTCCACAGGAGTGCGGCATAGCTCTTCAATAACGTATTCAGCCACCAGACCCGCATGCCAGCTCGTGCCACACGCAATAATGATGAATCGAGGTGCATTGGTAAGTGCGTCGATATTATCATCAATTCCGCGCATGGTTATTCTGCCTTGTGGCGCATCCAGCCTTCCGCGGAGGCAGTCGAAGATAGTAGTCGGCTGCTCAAATATTTCTTTGAGCATGAAATGGGGATACCCGCCTTTCTCGATTGCCGCAAGCTCAAGGTCGAGTCTGGTGATGTAAGGAAGTTGCTTTTCGTTACCCAGGTTTTTCAGAATAAGTTCATCCTGTTTCACGATGGCTATCTCATAGTCATTCACATATACAACTTCCTTTGTGTAAGTAATCATCGGAGTGGCATCTGAGCCAAGGAAGTGTTCATTCTTTCCTATTCCTATTACCAGAGGACTTCCTTTACGGGCGGCAATGATGGTGTCAGGATGGTCTTCATCGAGTACCAGGATTACGTAGGCGCCGCTTACCCGCTTCAGGGCAATACGGATAGCTTCCTCAAGTGGACAACCGGTGTGGATATAAATATCTTCAATAAAATTCAGTAACACTTCTGTGTCAGTCTCACTTTTGAAAGAATATCCCTTCTTTATCAGTTCCGATTTTAGTTGGGCGAAGTTTTCAATAATACCGTTGTGAATCATAGCGAGTTTTCCTCCGAAACTTCTATGAGGGTGCGCATTGACATCGTTGGGCTCGCCGTGGGTGGCCCATCTCGTATGTCCGATTCCTATGTTTGATTGCAGCGACTTGCCGATAAGTGAATCTTCCAGTTCCTGTACTTTACCTTTTTTCTTGTATATCTGTAATCCATCCTGCGTTATTAAAGCTACGCCAGTACTATCGTAGCCACGGTATTCCTGTCTTTTTAACCCTGTGATGATGATAGGGTAGGCCTGTCTGGGACCTATGTATCCGACGATTCCACACATATAATGTATATGTTTTTATTACAAATGAGCTTAAACGGCATTCTGCCATAGGAAAACGCACTCCTTACAAAAGAAATTTTGTTTTGGAATTCCGATTTTTTCAGGGTTGGATGTATTGGCCGGGTAGCCAGTATTTCTTTGTTTTATTGTTCTCTCCTGAGTTACTATTCTTTGTCTTCTGTCAGGTAGAGAATTTTCCCCTCCTGCCATGCCTTGTATTCTTTTTTGAAGTTATCTCTGTTTCTTTTAGTCAGTTCCGGATCATCAAGTTTTGATAGATCAGGCCTTCCGGCAATTACCCAGGCAGTGTACCAGTAACAAGCCGTATTATAGATTGCCATCCGTAACTGTTTCTCTACCATATTGCCTAATTCTTTCTGGAAGGCTGATGCGTATGCATCTGAATATACCGGATTATTGTAAAACATTATGCGGTTGCCTGATGAGTCCCTTTTGTACATGACCGTAGTGTCAAAGGAACTTCTTAATTTCTTATCTGCTGCCAGCACCGTGTCGACCAGAGAGTAGGTATGGGCTATAATTTTCCATGTATAGTCCGCAATGTCAGAGATATAATTTGGTTTGTCGGTTTTGAAATTGAAGGTCCCTCCAAACATTGGCGGGAGCGTACTTTCCCAGAGGGAGTGGATACCTGTTTGCCCCGTGAGTTGTCCGTTATGATTGCTTGTGGTGTGGAGTGGTACATGTGCATCTCCAATGTAATGCGCAATTTCTCCTGAAAGAAACAGGATTTCAGATTTATTACCTGCCTTGAAAGCTCTGATGAGCTTGTACATCATGCTCTGAATATACCAGGGCAGGCTTCCTGCACGGTTGATCAATGAATCTCCGAATTTTTCGTATGCTTCTTTTGTCGTTTTAGGAAAATCAGCAATGGCCAGGCCATTAAACTCTTCGATATCTATATAATGCCGGGGGCCTTCCTGCTTGTCATTTAGCAGAGGCCTTCTGAGGTCAGGAACTACTGAGCTTTCGGTAATGTAATCTATATGATTGTAATAGAACGGACGCATTTCATCAGGTAAAGAGAATACTGCCGCACGGTTAATATGCTTGTGTCCCCAACTGCCCCAGCCAAGGGCGATGCCCGAGAGTATAAGGGCCACTGATAATATGGATAGAAAAATCCAGTTTCTTTTCATAAATCATTTATCCTTTTAGAGGTGTGATACCTTTATTGTTGAATGGATGGTTGGTATTAATACTTTGATCTGTGTAAATGTAGCGATGAAATAACAAGCCGGACGAAACCATTTCACATTTTTTGGTAAAGATTTCGGCATGAGGAATGGTTTCTGTTAGTTATAATCTGACTCGGTCTTCGACTTTTCTTTCTTTGGCATTACCGCCTTTGGCTCCTGCTTTGTTTTGATCAATGTATCTTTCTTTTCCTGTTTGGCATTAGGCTGGACCGCTTTCTTATCTGCAGGTTTGTGCTCCTCAAAATCTGACTCTACGGGCACATACGTAGGTTCATAGTCTCCGGCATCTCCATTACTGTTTTCGCCTTCACCGGTGCCTTCTCTCAGAATATTTGAAAAATTCTGATCTGCAAAGATGGGATCGTTGTGCATCTGCGGAGGCATTTCAAATTCTGCTTTAGGATCGATCCCAAGGTCTTTGTTTGCATACACCTTTTGCATAAAGTATGCGAACTCTGGAAGAGCCATCTGGCTTCCTTCGCCTATAAGTTTAAGGAAAGGATCATCGTATCCTACCCATGCACCTGCAAGCAGTTGAGGCGTATAGCCGATGAACCAACCGTCTGTGTTGTTATCAGTAGTACCTGTTTTGCCACCCATCTGACTGTTGATGCCAAATCTCCAGCGCATAGATCCGCCGGTTCCAAAATCCATTACCCCCTGCATCATCCGATACATTGTGTATGCATCTGATTCACTGATTACCTGTTTTACCTTTGGCTGGAAGGTCTCGAGCACATTCCCATTCTTATCTTCAATACGGTTAATCATAATAGGCTCTGTATTGAATCCTTTGTTGGCAAACATGGTGTATGCACGAAGCATTTCAATCAATTGAATATCGGCAGCGCCCAGTGCGATGGAAGGGAGTGCAGGGATATTGCTCTGGATGCCGCACTCATGGGCAAACTCTGCTGTACGCTGCGGGCCTATACGTTCCATCAGATCCCATGCACAGTCGTTGAGCGATTTTGCAAGGCAATATGCCATGCTGCCTCCATGCCCTGAAATTGTCTTTTTATTAAGGGTGATTGGTTTCCCACCGAGGAAGGATTCAGGATTTAGTCCGGCATCAGTAACTCCCAGTGTGTAAAGGAGCGGTTTAAAAGTAGAGCCTACCTGCCTGTTGGCGGTAACGTGATCGTACTTAAACCATTTGAAATCGATTCCACCCACCCAGGCTTTTATCTCACCTGAAATGGGATCCATTGCCATGAAACTTGTTTGCATGAGCCGTTTCAGGTATTTGATAGAATCGAGTGGTGTCAGGGTAGTGTCTGCCTCCCTTTTAGAGTTCCATGCAAATATTTTCATCTTGACCGGCTGGTCAAATGTTTTTCTGATTTCATTATCAGATAGCCCTTGTTCTTTCAGGTTTCTCCACCGGTCGCTGTCTTTCATCGCGCGGTTCAGGATTGCTTCCTGGCCTTTCCACATGTCCTTTTTCATACGGCGTTCCAGATTTTTCTGCATTGCCGTCATGTGCATAATCACTGCCTGCTCAGCATATTTTTGCATTACAGGATCTATGGTAGTGAAGATTTTTAAGCCATCGCGATACAGGTCATAATTTTCTCCGGTCTTCGGATTTTCATGAGTTTTGCACCAGTCAATAAGTTTCTTTGTGAGTACGGCTCTGAAATAGGGAGCTATACCTGTTTCTTCTGTAATTTTCTTGTATTTAACTCCGAGAGGCCTTTTCTTCATGACAGTAGCCTGTGCCGCAGTCAGCATATTATTTCGTACCATCTGATCCAGTACCACATTTCTTCTGAAGAGCGCTGCATCAGGTTTGGAGACGGGGTTATAAGCACCAGGCCCCTTCAGCATCCCCACCAGCATTGCAGACTCATCTATTGAGAGTTGTGAAGGCTCTTTTTGAAAATAAACAAGTGAGGCATTGCGAATACCATATACGTTGAGCCAGCTAACGCGGTTCAGATACAAGGCAATAATTTCCTGCTTGGTAAAATTTCTTTCAAGCTTTATCGCTACAATCCATTCTTTGATCTTGTCAATACCTCGTTTCAATACATTTCCCGAACCCTGGCCCAGGATGTTTTTCGCAAGTTGTTGAGTGATAGTACTCCCGCCGCCACTGGAACCCAGGCCCCAGAAAGCTCTTGCAGTACTTTTGGGATCTACACCTGAATGGTCGTAAAATCTTTCATCTTCAGTAGATATGAGTGCATCTATAACGCCCGGTGCAATGTCTTTATAGTCCACAGAGACTCTGTTCTCAGTATAGATTTTCCCCATCAGGGTTTTGCCATCATTGGCATAAATTTCTGTGGCTAGGTCTGCCTCAGGGTTTTCCAGTTGCTGTAGGGATGGCAGCCTGCCAAATAATCCAAGATAGGCACCTCCAAAGAGAAACACTACCAGGCCGATTCCGGCCAGTGTGATTCTCCACAAAATTCTTACTGAGGGTTTTACAGAATTGCTGTTTTTCTTGTTTCGCGAATTTTTCATTATATACCCAAATTTAAGGGCATTAGAACTTTTCAGGAAATTTCTGTTTGAGCAATTCCAGATAGTCGTCCAATTTTTTGTTTTCTTTTAAAAGTTCCAGATTGTCGTCTGAAATTATGGTAAAGAAATACTTATCTGCCGGAAGCCACGACACCTCGCCGGCGGCATCCTTCCTGATACGGTCCGTATATTTGATTGCATCATCGGCGCTTACAAATCCGGAGAAAACAAGTAACGTCCTGTCGGCATCCAGCGTATCTTTTTTGATTTCTATTTTTCGATTGTAAAACTTAGTCTGATTGTACCTGTTAAATGCAGTCCGCGCCTCGCTGCTAAACACAGGATCTACTTTGGTAAGTATCATTACCACGTTTTGTGCACTGAGGGGATCGATGGCAAATGCCTGATTTCTTGCAATTACCGGCGCTTTCTTTTCTTCGGCTAGTTTGGGCACGTCCACTGTAGTAACCCTTTTTGGTAGCAGTTTGCTGTCGTCTCTCTCTAATTTTTGTGCGATATTACCCTGAATCCGGGCATCATCAAACACCACTATCTGGGAGTCTTCTCTCATTCTCTCCACCTTCAGATTGGTGAGATAATTTTCCAGGCTGTCGCGATAACTCAATACTCTTATGATATTTTCCGCTTTTTCCTTCATCGGAGACTGTGGGAATTGAGTTACAATTTCTTTCAGGACACCGGTAGCCGCGCTATCCTGTCTGTTCCTGATATAGTACACTGATTCAATGTAGAGAAGTTGTGGTGTCCAGTATGTTTTACCGTGAATACTGTCCGCTTCTTTTTTCTCTTTTACTGCCTCCTCAAAACGGCCTTCGATAAATTTGTTGTAGATCGATTCATAGGTTTTAGTAGTAGCAGGATCTTTTTCGGCAGGCTTATATTTTTCGGGGTGTTGCAACCTGTCGGCGTATTCGCTCGAAGCAAATTTTTGAAGCAGCAGTGATTTATATCGGTCAGCCAGCGCCAAATTCCCAAGCTGTTTATAGCAATAGCTTAGGTTAGAGTAGATTTCACCGCCATAAAGGCTGTCAGGAAATTTTTGCAGTGAACTTTCATAAGTAATAATTGCTTCCTTGTAGTCTTCAAGCAAATTCTGATATGCCTTGCCAAGTGCAAACATTGAGGTCGCAATTCTGCCGTTTGAGGTATCTAGTTGAGGCTGGGTAAGTGGCAGATTTTCCCGGAGCCCCTCCACAGATATATCGTCCTGAATTGGAACCAGTATGTCGATTGCCTTGTTCCCGGGAGGTGGTGCAGCCATTGGGTCATCTCCTACAATAGTTTCATTATCATTTACACGCCGGGCTGCTCTCTGAGGAGCCGTCCCCGGTCCTGATATTCTCCTCCAGTTGTCGATGTTTTGCCGTTGCCCCCAGATACTCCTGAATTCAGAATAACCTTTTGATTTCGCAGCTGTATTGTAGAAATACCATTCGCCTTTCTGGTTTTCTGATCCAAAGAGTGGGGTATTGTTATTTTTGGTGTTGAATGCGTTGGAGGCGGTCTCCGTGTCAGCATCCCAATCTTTTATGCCCCTCTCTTTCTTAAGTTTCTTTGATAGTTTTTTCAGAAAAGCATCGCGTTCGGCAGTAGGCATGGCTGCAATCTGTTGCAGACTATCCTCGCGCTCAATAATGTTTAATTGTTTCACTACCTCAGTGGCACCCGGTTTCTTTAAATCTATTGC
>JACFNA010000071.1:0-8042 GCA_019455085.1 Chitinophagaceae bacterium | reverse complement strand
TGAAGTTTTTTTACTGTTAATCCTATCCCACATGTCTGCGGTAAAAGTGGTGTCCCCGTTTTGCAGGCTGTCGTAATAGTTGAATGCATTCCTATAATCTCTCTGATCATAACTTAACTGTGCCAGTTGCAAAAAGGCTTTGTTCTTCAACGAGAGATTCATTGTATTGAAGTACGTGCTTCTTTTGTAAAAAGCTATTGATGAAGCTGTATCAGGTATTTCCAGTGCGAGTTCGGCAGCGGCAAAAAAGATAATATCGCGATAGTTTTCGTACTTGTCTTTCTTAGCCATTCCGAGCAGTACGCCTACGGTGTTTTTTATTTCCTGTGGATCGTCACTTTTTAGCAGCATGGCCATATTCAGGTTTCCATAGATATCCATAAGTGGGTCTGTGGTATGGCGAATTGCTTTGGTGTAGTAATAGGAAGCTGTATCCACACTTCCCTTTTGACCATAGAGCTGTGCCAGCAAAAATTCCTTATGTGCCTGATCCTGAAGGTCGAGTGTGTTAGGCAGCGACAGTTCAAGGTAGTATATCGTACTGTCGTACTGTTGTTGTGAATAAAACCAGTATCCTTCAGCTTCGGCAAGTTGGCTCTGAAGCCGGTCGGGAAACTGAGGGTCGTTTTTCAGTGTATTCATAAGCCCCGCAGCTTCCCCGTATTTTTCCATTCGTGTGAGCGACATAGCCTGCCACACCAATGCATCGTTTCTGCTCGGTGGCTTGCTCAGGATTCGCTGAAAGAACTTTCTGTCCTCTTTATTGGCAATACTTCCGGAGCCTGTGGCTTTATTCAGATTACTCCCCACAACCACCTGTTCATCTTTGCTCTTCTTGTCCTTTGGACGGAGGTTGTAGTTTATAAACTGAAATGCCATATAGGCCGAGTCGAATTTCTTTTGTAGAAAGTAGGATCTGCCGATAAGCATATAGAAGTTATCAACCCAATTTGACCGAAGGTCGTGCAGAAGGATGCCTGCCGTAGCTTTTTGAATAATGGAATCCAGTTCAGTGGCCTGTGCGGCTGTATTATTGAGCGAATAACTATAATAGGGGAGTAGTTTAGTGTAATCCGTTACTTCTGACATCCGCGCACGCTCTATCACGCTGTTGAGTTTATTGTCGGCGTTAAAATAAAAGTTGTAATGGCTGGTGGTATTCTGGATAAGTTTGCGGGGGAGTGTGAATTTCTTGTCTCCTGTCTTCTCAGACCGAAGTACCCTGTTCTCATACTTCTGCGGCTTTTCCTTGTATAAATCGAAAGTGATTTTGCTTAGTTGGGCAAACCCACTTCCCGCCGTCAGTACCAGTGTACACAGCAATACAATAGAATGGCGGACTGTCTTAGTCATTCAACTTTAAATTTTTTAAAACACGGATTGGGGTAGATGTATATCGATCGCGAAATGGACTGTTTTGACAAAAGTATTTTAAAAATATGGTTATTTTTCGGAATGGCCGCCTCAAATAACCGACAACTCGCTTTTTTAACCGCTGTTTTACAACCTTATAATCTACATAATAACGTTTCTGAAGCGGATATATGTTGCTTTTGATGAAAAAAATATCCTTTGAAACGCATTTAGTGGCTAATGAATGGTACACGGGATGGTACGCTCCGGGGCTTTTGTATGGATTTTAGGCTTTGCCGCAATAAGAAGATTAAAATTGTGAGTTATATTACACCCGCCAAAGGCAATGGGTTGGTGAAGAAATTATTATCAGGAACAATATGATAAAAGACAGGAAAAAACTGAATAGAACGTTGATGAGATATGCATCGATGGGCACACAGTTTTTTGTGGCTATAGGAGTTGGTGTCTGGGGTGGAATAAAACTGGATGAATGGTTCGGATTTTCCTTTCCTTTGTTGGTGTGGTTGCTTCCATTAGTTTTGATTATCGGCATCACTTTAAAGATCATCCTTGAAACTAATAAGAAATGAAATGGCGTAAGCTTTTACCTGAGACAATTCTTTTCCTTGCAGTATCTGCTGCTTTGATGTTGTGGCGCAAACCGCTTGAAGCGGCCGGATTTGGAGTTGGATTTATCCTTGCTGCAAATGTCATACTGTTTGTATTGAGCACCTTTGCCTTCTGGGTGCAGACGAGAAATATTCATTCTCCCAGTGGACACGCGTTTATGCGCGGTATTTATTTGTCTGTGGTAGTGAAGATGTTGTTGGTAATGACTGCTATTCTTATTTATATCGTGGTGGCAGAGGGCGAGGTAAATAAGAAAGCTATTTTCGTGTCGATGGGTTTGTATGTGCTATACGCTGTATTCGAAGTATATCAGCTAATGAAAATCGCCAGAGGATCAGGAAATGAGTAAAACGCAGCAGCCATTAAGCGCATTAGAGGAATATCTGCCTGCAAATACCTTTACCTATGTGGAGGCATTTCTGAAGCAATACAAGGTTATCCTTACAATCACCAGAGAACGAACCAGCATCTATGGAAATTACCAATGGACATCGCGGACAGGCAGGCATAGAATCAGTGTAAATGGAAATCTGAACAAATACTCTTTTCTTATAACCCTGCTGCACGAATTGGCGCATCTGGTTACATTCGATACACACGGCCCGAGGGTGATGCCTCATGGCGCCCATTGGAAGCATGAGTACGGGGTGATACTTTCAGGATTTCTTTCGCGAAGAGTCTTTCCTGCAGATGTGGAGGCAGAACTGCTAAAGACAGTAAAGAACCCTGCGGCTTCGTCCTGTACTGAAGAGTCGCTTCTGAGAGTATTGCGCAAATACGACAGGCAGAAGCCCGGGTTCTGCCTGGTGGAAGATGTACCGGAGAATGGAGTATTCCGGCTGCGAAATGGAAAAACATTTCAGCGAATGCAGAAGGCCCGCAAACGTATTATTTGCAGAGATACACATACGAACAGACTCTTTTATTTCAGCCCTGTGGCAGAGGTAGAACTGCTGACTAATGAATTTCCGCGCTAAGATAATAGTGTGCCGGTAAGTCCGGTTGCATCTATTTTTTCTCCCGGATCGCCTTGAATTCAGACCCTGCTTTCCATTGTGGCCATGTGTCACTCCAAGCAAGCCTGCTCCCGACCATAAAGAGTAATTTAAGGTCTTCGATACCTCCTGTCAGCGGCCATGAAGGATCATAATTATCCGATGGCTGGTGATAGTGAAGTGCGGTGTAGTCGTCTGATTTCTCTTTGTCTGCATTTGCTGAATCCAGCGGAACTGATCCTGCCCCGGTGTAAAGGGCAGGGATACCTACTTTGGCAAAATTGAAATGATCGGACCTGAAATAGAATCCTGACTCAGGATAGGAGCCAAAAGAAATATACCTGTTAAACCTGGCTGCATCTTCTTTCAACATATCTTCCAGGTCGTTTTGCCCTTTGCCTACTACAGAAATGTCTTTGGTAGGTGTACCAGTGTTAAGCACGTCTATATTGATGTTGGCAACAGTTTTCTCAACAGGGTAAATCGGATTTTCAGAATAATACTTAGAGCCTAATAATCCCTGTTCTTCGCCGGTTACCGACATAAAGACGATGGTTCTTTCAGGTTGTGATTTTAATGCCTTAAACACTCTGGCCAGTTCTATTAATCCTGCGGTTCCGGATGCATTGTCCACTGCGCCATTATAAATTGAATCACCGGTGGCATCAGGGCGTCCGATTCCAAAGTGGTCCCAATGTGCAGTATAGATGATTACTTCATCAGGGTGTTTGGAGCCGGTTATTTTTCCTACTACGTTGTACGATTTGTTGAAGGTAGATTGGACTTTAAGGCCTGTAGTTGCAGTGAGATTGAGCGGGATCGCTTTAAAACCTTTTTCGTTTGCTTTCAGCAGGAGTGTGGAATCATAACCGGCAGCCTTAAAAAGTCTGTTGGTTGCGTCTTCAGTGATCCATCCGATCATATCGGCATTTTTAATATCTTTTCCACGATTGTCCAGTTGCAGCCTGGAACGGTTGAAACTTACCTGCTGCACGCTGAAGGGATAACTTGCTGCCCGGGTATTGTGGATTACCAGACAGCCCTTTGCACCCTGACGTGCTGCTTCTTCAAATTTGTAAGTCCATCTGCCATAATATGTCATGGTATCTCCCTTGAAAAGGGTGGTATCGTGTACCCAAAATCCCGGATCGTTTACCATTACCAACACGATTTTGCCTTTGGCATCCAATCCTTCGTAATCGTTCCAATTGTGTTCCGGTGCCACTACACCATATCCTGCAAAAACAATTGGGGTGTTTTCAAGGCTAATGTTTTCATCAGTCTTGTCGGTCCATACTACATAATCGTCAAATGCTTTTAAGTTAAAATCACCTTTATCTGATCCTTTAATTTTCATTTCGGGATCAGCCTTAGCGAGAATATCCACCATAGGCACCGCCTGCAGGTAACTGTCACCGTTACCCGGTTCCAGTCCTATCTCCTTGAAGCGGCTCTGTAGATATTCCACAGTTCTTTTTTCTCCTTCTGTAAAGGGTTTGCGACCCATAAAGGAATCTGAAGCCAGCATTGCTAAATCGGATTTCAGGCTATCCGCATTGAAGAGAGAAAGGTCTTCGGTAAACTGTGGTGTTTTTTCATTTTGCCGGCAGGAGGTTGCAAACAAAAGAAAAAGGAATAAAGTAAAAAGCGCAGATCTGGACATATAGTTTTGTTTTAGGAGTTGAGTTTAGCATGAAACGCCAGGCTAAAGTAAGAAAATGGCTGGTCATAGAAATCATGAGAATGGACTGCTGTGATATAGTAGAGGAAATTTGCCCTATATTTAGAAAAAAAATTATGAAGTTCAGAATTGAATCACCAGGGTTCAGATTGAGTCCGTCGCTTAAGAAATTTGCACAGGAAAAGCTGGGTGCACTTGACAGGTATAATGCGGATATCCAGGAAGTGGAGGTAACACTTCTGATAGAGGTAAAGGGAAACCGTGAGGTTGTGAACTGTACTCTGAATATCAGAGTGCCGGGGCGTGACCTTTATCTCAAAACCACTTCAACCATCTTTGAAGATGCTATATTGAAAGCTGCAGACTCAGCAAAGAGAAAATTGAGGAAGAGGAAAACGAAAAAGGCGGTGGCTAAGAAGAAAGCAACGCCTAACAGGCGGGTGTCTGCTAGGAAAGCACTGAAGAAGAAAGCGTAGCAAGGGTATATCGTAAGTTAATTTGGAAAGAATTTAACTTGCTGTCAACTTGTTTAAAATAGTTAGTGGTACATTTTTTTTAATTACGGTAGTAGTGAAAACTACGACCGGGGGATAGCGTGGAAAGTTCAAATAGGATTGGGAATTTGTCTGGTAAGTGTATTTTTAATTACCTGCCTTCATGAGTGTTTTAATCAGGTAAATACCATTCCTAATTCCAACCGACATACTATCAAATATTTTATTCTCAAATAAAAAATTTTACGATATTCATTGCATGCAAATAAAATTGCATGTAGCTGGCCAATATTGTTCAAGTTAAACGACGACTAACTGTTATGCAAAGTGACCTTGCAACCGGGCATGAGTCCGAAATTGTCTCCGCAAAGAAAGCCCGGTTGGGCATCAAATTTTTCTTTTTATACCTTATTGTCTATGGAGGTTTTGTGGCAATAGGCGTACTCAATCACGAACTGCTTGCTGTAGAAGTGTTCAGAGGTATTAACCTGGCAGTCATTTATGGCTTTGGTTTGATTGTGCTTGCAGTAGTATTTGGTGTGTGGTACAACTTTTTGTGCAATCGCTATGAGGATGATGCAGAAAGGAAGGAGGTGCAATCATGATTTACGGGATTTCTTATATAGCGTTGTTTTCATTTTTGCTATTTGTAGGGTTTGTACTCTGGCTTTCATTTTATTTGGGACGAAGGACAAAGTCGGCTTCGGCATATTACGCTGCCGGTGGTAAGATTCACTGGGCAGTGAATGGTATTGCATTCGCCGGGGATTACCTCTCCGCAGCTTCCTTCCTTGGAATCTGTGGGATGATCGCAGTAGCAGGGTTTGACGGTTTTTTGTATGCAATCGGTTTTCTGGCAGGGTGGATTGTAGCGCTGTTCCTGATTGCCGAACCATTTAAGAAATTAGGTAAATACACCTTTACGGATGCGCTTAATTCTAAATTCAAATCCAGAGCCATTACGCTCACGGCGTCGATAAGCACACTGATTGTTTCTCTGTTTTATCTTATTCCGCAGATGGTAGGTGCAGGCGATCTGGTAACCCCGCTTCTTGGCCTGCCTCATTGGGTGGGGGTACTCACAGTGGGGACTATTGTTATCGTCATCGTAGCTACGGCAGGTATGGCTTCTACTACTTATGTGCAGTTCATTAAGGGTGGATTGCTGATTTTGCTGTCAGGAATACTATCTGCATATATATTGAAGAATGGATTCACGCTAACACCCGATCAGAAAGGCCAGAAATATCATTCATTTGTCACCTTATCGCCCGAGATGTCAGGCGACAAGGTAGCTGCCGTGGCGGGATGGGAGGTGATGGATCAGGTAGCTGTGAAGGGGAAGGAGTTTGTACAATTGAAAAAGGGGCGTATTGTACGCTGGTTTGATCTGGTAAAGTCAGAAAATGGGTATGTACTGAAGGAAGCATTGTCGATAACCCACGAAGCTGACGGGACCGAGCTATATAATGGAGAGCCTCAGGCTAACGGGCATTTTTTTCAGGTAGGCCATCTGAGCAAAATTGTTAGAGATGGAAAAGAAGTAGAGAAAACAGGGCCGCTGGGGCCAGTGGAGTATTTGTCAGTTATGGAGAAGAGTACCTTAGTCAGATTTTCGAACACTAAGTTTAGTCATAATGGCGTGAGCGTTTCGCTTTATTATCAAAACGAAACATCAGGAAAGAGTTTTATGCTTCCCGGACTCAAGTACAAGATCGGGAAGGGGGCAAGTATCTGGAGTAAGTTGGATTTTATATCACTGATGCTGGCATTGTTCCTGGGCACGGCTGCACTACCTCATATACTTATACGTTATTTTACGGTACGTTCTCCGAAAGATGCGCGCAAGTCCACGATTCTGGCTATTGCAGCCATTGGCACTTTTTATATTCTTACACTATATATGGGCCTTGGCGCTGCGGTGAATGGCTCAATGGATGTGGAGTCGAGCAATATGGCTGCTCCTTTGCTCGCGAGGGCATTTGGTGTAATCTTATTTTCATTAATTTCTGCAGTAGCATTTGCCACCATTCTGGGCACTGTGTCAGGACTGATAGTAGCCTCATCGGGAGCTATAGCCCATGATTTCATTGACGTGTACCTGAAGAAGAATCTGAGTGATGCAGCTAAAGTGAGGGCAGGCAAGATTGCTGCATTTTCTGTAGGATTACTTGCTATTCTTTTAGGTATGGCGTATAAGGGAGTCAATGTGTCTTTCCTGGTAGGGTGGGCGTTTGCTATTGCCGCCTCGGCAAATTTGCCGGCGATTCTGTTCTTATTGTTCTGGAAGAAGACGACAGCAAAAGGAATTGCGTGGTCAATTGTAGTGGGCATTATATCCTCAATGGCTATTATCCTTACTTCTCCCACTATGTGGGATAGATATGGGCTTGATGGCGCAAACGCGCTTCATCATTTAGAAAATCCTGCCTTAATTTCATTTCCATTATCCGTACTGACCGTATATCTCGTGTCGAAATTCTCAACTGATGGGAGAAATGTAAAACCGGAAATGGCCTGATAGAATTCGCTGAAAAGACTATGGATTGACTAGTGCACTGTAAATCATTACAAAGAATCTGCGTGACAATTCTCTGTAATATGCGCCCGGATCCTGCGACCATATTTGTGCTACGATTCCGGATGTGGGATCTACCCAGAAATTTGATCCCCAATAGCCGCCCCAGTCGTAAGTGCCGGGATTCCATGGAAAGCTTGAAGCGCCACCTTCTTTGGTGGCAATGTTAAAAGTAAGTCCGAGATCATCCTTTGAATACCGGATCACACTTTTATCAATTTGATTCGTAGTCATTAATCTTATCGTGGAAGGACTGAGAATACGTTTCCCGTTATATGTACCTTCATTAGCCAGCATTTGGAGAAATG
>JACFNA010000070.1 GCA_019455085.1 Chitinophagaceae bacterium | reverse complement strand
TTTTTCGCTTTTTCCAAAGGTAAATGCTGAAGTAGCCATCCATAAAGATACTGCCCACACACTTCTGGTGGGAGACACAGAATCAGATTCAAGAGAGATGCATCAACTCCTGCACGAAAATGTGGAAGAGGAACAAAGCAACCGTTGGTGGATCGCTGCACTCATATTACTCTTTGCCGCCGTTGCAATCTATGGGTTCTTTTACTTTACCGGAAATCACGCATCCTACCTGAATCCCCAAAATACACCGGCGACCTATATTTCAAAATGATTCACTACCACCACTGTCCGCTTTGCAATAGCGATACATTCAAGCCGCAATTGGAAATAAAAGACTTCTCAATCAGTGGAGAGTCATTCGTTGTGTGCGCCTGCCCGCATTGCGGACTCTGGTTCACTCAGGATGCACCTTCTGAAGCTGAAAGCAGCAGATATTATCAGGCAGAACAATACATCTCACACTCAGACACCGACAAGGGGTTAGTCAACCGGCTTTACCATCTCGTCAGAAGACGAACACTTAAATCAAAACAAAAACTTATCGAGATATCCTCAGGAATAAAAGGGGGATCGCTATTAGATATAGGAAGTGGCACGGGAAGTTTTCTGCATACGATGCAATCTGCAGGATGGAATGTGACCGGAATAGAACCTGATGATATCGCCAGAAAAAATGCACTTTCTCTCCATCAGATAGACACCTTTCCTCCGGAACGGATCGATTCGCTTGCCAGCAATTCATTCGACATCATTACGATGTGGCATGTACTGGAACATGTGCACGGGTTAGAAAATCAAATGAATGAACTGCATCGATTGCTAAAGGATAACGGAAAGATTTTCATTGCAGTGCCCAATCATACTTCGTATGATGCGAAACATTATGGTGCCTACTGGGCTGCATGGGATGTGCCACGGCACCTGTATCATTTTTCTCCTGCAGCAATGGAATTTCTGGCAGAAAAATATCATTTTAAAATTAACGCCAGGAGGCCGATGTGGTTCGATAGTTTTTATGTAAGCCTCCTCAGCGAAAAATACAAGACGGGGAAATCACGGTTTATCAGTGCGATGTGGACAGGCTTCAGATCAAACCTGAAGGCAATAACGGATACCCGAAAGTGCAGTTCCATAATTTACATCCTGGAAAAGAAATAATGGGTATCAAATCACCTGAAATCCTAAAGCATAAGGGTCATCCTCCTTATCGATAGAAATGGTGTTGTACCCATAAATCTTTGCCCAACCTCTGATGCCGGGGCGTATGGCAGGCTTGCCACTCATGGTCAGTTCCTCTTCAATCGTGCCTTCAAACCTGGAACCGATGATACTTTCGTGGATGAAAGATGCTCCTTTCTTTAGTTTCCCTTTGGTGTACCACTGCGCCATACGTGCCGAAGTACCCGTCCCACAGGGAGAACGGTCAATTGCCTTATCACCATAAAACACTGCATTACGGGCTGTAGAAGCAGGGTCTAATACTTTGCCCGTCCACAATACGTGTGAGCATCCGCGTATGGTATCATTTTCAGGGTGCACAAAAGTATGCTGCTCATTGATCATCTTCCGCAACTCACGACTCATGCTTATCAACTGATCTGCTGAGTAGTGCTCCAACCCTTTGAAATTTTGTTGCACATCCACAATTGCATAAAAATTACCACCATAAGAAACATCTACACTAATACGCCCCAACGGTGGAAAATCAAATTCCAGTCCTTCGGCAGCAAGAAAAGAAGGCACATTTATCAGTTTGACTGACTTCACTTTTTCTCCTTCCATTTGATATGACACCTCTACCAATCCTGCAGGCGCTTCCATCCTCACTTTTCCGGGCACCTTCGGAGTTATAAGCCCTTCTTCAATAGCAATGGTAATAGTGCCGATAGTGCCATGTCCGCACATTGGCAGGCATCCGCTGGTTTCAATAAAAAGCACCGCCATATCATTTTCAGGATTGTGTGGCGGATAAAGAATGCTTCCACTCATCATATCATGTCCGCGTGGTTCGAACATCAATCCCTTGCGAATCCAGTCGTACTCTCTGAGGAAATGCTGGCGCTTTTCGCTCATATCCTTACCTTCTAATGGTGGCCCACCGGCTGCCACCAACCTCACAGGATTTCCGCAAGTATGTGCATCGATACAATGAAATATATTTCCTTTCAGAATCCCTTTATGGTGCTTTTGATTTAGAGGCAAGGTGGGCATAGGCTTATATTATGTAAAATGATCGCCATGATTGAGGTCACAAATTTATATTGAAATGGCCTTCTACTAATTTTCTGTTCTAAAAGTTATTGCTATTGTCTAATGTGTATGGCCTCCTGATAACCCTTTCTTGAGCAAGTACTCACTATTCAACAGATACACACCACTTACCACGACTTTATCACCTGCGTTTAATCCGGAAACTACAGCTACCTGCCGGTTGCTTTCTTCACCCAGTTTCACCTCTCTCCACTTGAAATTTCCTTCTCCTGTCTGTATCCAGACAATATTCTTATCCTTATCGCGGATGACTGCATCCACAGGCAGTACAGGAGTCTTTTCGGCTTTCCGTTCAAAAAGGACGTAGGCAGCCATTCCCGGTTTTAGAACTTTGTTTTTGTTGGCTACTTCAATCCTAACCTGTGCCAGTCGACTGTCAGGCATTATTTCAGGACTTATAAATGCAATTCTTCCCGGAAGCTTTAATTCAGCTAAATCTGGAAAATCCAATTGCACTTTATCTCCTTCTCTCATCGTCGCCAACTGATTAGGATATACCTGTGCCTGTACCCACAGCGTGCTGTAATCTGCAAGCCTCATTACCACATCTCCTGCCTGCACATACCCTCCCTCTAATATTGGGAGTTCTATAATAGTGCCCGACACCGGACTGTAATAGGTAGTCAGTCCCGGCGCCTTGCCTTCCTTCTTTAGGGCTTCTATCTGTGAGGAGGTAATACCCATCACTTTTAATTTTTGTGCGGCAGCATCTATGATACGGTCAAAGTCCACAATGGAATTATCCAGTGTGCGCTTCTTTTCGATAGCTGCAAGGTATTCCTGCTGCGCATTTCTTAACTCTTCGCTGAAGATAGAAAAGACCGGTGCGCCTCTGGGCACAAAGTCAGCCGTATTCTTATAATACAGTTTGTCCACTCTTCCCTGAATCCAGGAAGTGACTGTACTTGTCCTGCTTTCATCTTCTGTAACTACTCCGGTGAGCACATCCTTTGTCCCTACCCCCTCTTCAGTAACCTGGGCTGTAACCACATTCGCAAGCCTGATCTGCTCTTCATTCAGCGACACCTCGTCGGGAGCAGATTGTGTGCGCTTTACCTTTATCAGATCCATGTGGCAGATAGGGCATAGTCCGGGTTTGTTCTCTACAATTTGTGGGTGCATACTGCACGTGTAATAATATTCCGATGATACTAACTCAGGTTCGGATGACTTACATGCCACAAGAAATAACAATGTGATGATGCTGATCCACTTTTTCATAATCCTTACTTTTTTGTTACAATAAAACTCTCGCTATCTACCAGGAATCCCGCATTGGACGCTACTGCCTCCTCCTGTTGCAAACCGTCCAGAATCTGAATCAGGTGGTTGCTCACCAGTCCTGTTTTCACCTTGCGGGCTACAAATCCATCCTGCTCTCTTACAAAAACCACCTTGTCCATTCCCAGCGAAAAGACAGCCTCTTCCGGCAACCATTGTGCTTTTTTATAACCGGTGAAGATGATTGCCTTCACCACACTTCCTACAGGAAGCCGTAATGCTGAATTATCAAATGGGATCCTCGCACTGAGGGTATTAGTCTCTGTTCCATAAAAGGGCAAAAGGTCTCTTATCTCTGTCCTGAAATCATTTCCTGAATTTCCCTCCGGTATTATCCTCGCCTTGTTTCCTTTGCTCACCATATCTGCATACTGAGCCGGTATCTGCAGGGTGATTCTTGCTTTCGAAGGATTAAATAAAGAGAATAGCGTCTGTCCTTTCTCTACATACATACCCTCTTTAAGTGTAAGCGGCATAATGCCTCCTGCCGGCAATGCCACATCAGCAGGTGTACTGTTTTCATAAATAACGCCTGCCCTGTTACTATATACTGTTACCGAATACAGTGATTTTCCCGTGCGGGTAATTTGCGATATCTGTGCTGCACTCATCCCCATATTCAACAATTTTTCTCTTGCTGCATTTATAAGCGACTGGTTACCTGCATCCTGCTTTAATAAAAAAAGCAGGTTATTCTGAGCCGCCACAAGGTCAGGACTATAAACATCTATCAACGGCTGCCCAACGGTTATCTTCTGGTAACGATACCTGATGTGCATTCTTGTAATTCGTCCGGAAAATCTGGAAGCGACAGTACCTGAATAATCGGGATTATATTCTACTACACCGGTTGCATTGACTTCGTCATCTTCATCGCGATGCGCCATGTGCACCATCGGCACCTGGGCTACTACCGCCTGATTGGCGGGTTTCAATAACATCTCCAGGGAAAGTTCCAAAGGTTCGTTATCTGACTTTATCCTTTCCAACTTCATTCCACACACCGGGCAGTTGCCTTCCGAATCGCTGTGTACCTGCGGGTGCATCGGACATGTAAATCCCAGGGAAGTAGCTACCGCAGTACTGTCGCCATGCTCATGTGAAGATTCCATCGGCACAAGATCCATCCCACACTTCGGACACCTGCCGGGCTTATCGCTAAACACGGAGTCTTCAGGCATTGGGCAGGTATATACTACTCCCGGCTCTCCTTTTACTTCGTGTTCAGAACAGGAAAAGTAAATCAGCCCCAGCAAAGGAATTATCCAATAAAAAAATCTTTTCATTATGCTATAATTTGAAATAAGTTCATCAATTCCGACTGAATGTCAAGCGCCTCTTTCAACAGGTTTAACTGCTCATTCTTTGCGTCAATCAGTTCCTGCCAGGCATCTAACAATTCCAGTATCTCGGTTTTATTCTGTTCAAAACCCAGGAGATTCACCTGAAAATTTTTCTCCAATGCGGGGATAATTTTTTCCTGATACAGTTTCATCTCCACCTGCACTCCGTTTCTTTCAATCCATTTTGTGCTAATACCGGTAAAAGCTTCAGATAAAAAGGCTCTCTGAGATGCCTGCAGACTTTCATTCTCCAGTTCCAGGCTCTTCACCTTTGCTTCGTTCATTTTAGATGACCACCTTGCCATTGGCAATTTCACCATACCCATCAGCGAAAACATCTGAGGCTGTCTTCCAAAGCCTGCCATGTGTTCGAACCGAATACCAAACTGAGGTTTCAATGCCATCTTTTCAGACTGAATCATCAATTGATTGGAGTACATCTGTTGCTGCAAACCCTTGTATGCTGCATTCTGCATCAATACAGTACTGTCCCCTATCAATCCCGAAAAATCCACCCACTGTATGGTAGTATCCACCGAAAAGTCTGTGGGTTGCTCTTCCAGCATGAGGGAGTGAATGAGCGACTTCTGTTTCACTTCATCCACCCTGATCAACTGGCTGTCTATCGATAATCTTGCCAGGGCAGCGGTGAGTTTATAATAAGAGTTAATATTCCCCAGATCATTTTTGTATCTGATTTCTGCACTCTGCATCATGAACCGGATCAGTTTTTTGTTCTGCTCAATCAGTTCCAGCTTTTTCGCTGCCAGCATTAATGAATAATACGCATCCCGCACACGTGTCATCATCTCATTTAGCATCCCCTGCTTCTTTTCCAGTTCCACACCACCTCTAGACTTCAGATAGTCGTATTGTGCCTGCTGCACTTTCTTATTAGGAAACATCTGTTCTGCACTCACCATAAACATCCCCATTCCGGGCATACCGTTTTCCGACTTCCATTTCGACACATTGTACGGTGCCTGAAAGAATCCGGCTCCCACTTCCGGTGCCATCCACGAAAAAGCCCCTTCGGCTTCTGCATCCATTGCCTTTACGGAAGCATCCACCATTCTGAATGCAGGATGCCTTTGCTGAATCTCGTCGCGAATCTCCTTCAGTGAACGCACAGGCTGAGCCACCACACTCATTGAGGACTGAAGGAGTACTGCTGTGAGCACTACCCTTCCACTATATTTTAATATGCTAATGATGGGTTTCATACACTTCAATTTTTCCATATTTTTTTAATTCGTATTCCTTTGACATCAGAAAGATCAAAGGTGTCACCAGGAGGATATGCGTGGCAGAAGTAATCACTCCGCCTACCATCGGAAGAATAATAGGAATCATCACATCACTTCCCACACCCGTACTCCAAAGGATGGGCAACAGCGCAAACAATGCGATACTCACTGTCATAATCTTTGGACGGAGGCGCTTTGCTGCTCCGGCAACTACATATTGTTCAAGGTCTTTTTTGGTAATCGTCTCGCGTGAATTTCCTTTAAGGGCTATCAGTTGCTGCATTGCATCATTCAGATAAATCACCATTACAATTCCTGTTTCTACTGCTATCCCAAACAATGCAATGAATCCTACGGCTACAGCGACTGACAGATTCACTCCCCAGAAATACACCATCAATGCACCCCCTATCAGCGCAAAGGGCAGACTGATAAGACTGAGGAACGCTTCTCGCACACTGTGGAAAGCAAAATACATAGAGAGGAAAATCACAATTAATACCACCGGCAAAATCATCAATAATGTCCGTTCGCTCCGAATCAGATTTTCATATTCCCCACTCCACTCCACATAATAACCCTGTGGTAATTTTTTCACAAACGATTCCAATACTTCTTTAGCATCCTTCACTGTGCTCCCCAGATCGCGCCCTCTGACATTGAACAACACTGTACCCCGTAGCATCGCATTCTCGCTGTTAATCATGGAAGGACCCTCAGACACTCGTACATCAGCCACTGTCTGCAACGGAATAGGCCCGAACTGTGGAGTGCGTATCTGCAGATTTTTTAAATCGGTGAGGCTGCTTCTGAAGTCCTGCCCAAACCGCGCATTAATCGAAAAACGTCTCCTGCCTTCCACTGTTGTGGTAATTGGTGTGCCACCCAGGGCCACCTCCACTACCCTGTTTACATCGTCGACCGAAAGTCCGTACCTGCTGATTTCATCGCGCCTGATGGCAATGTCAATATACTTTCCACCTGTGATTGGTTCTACATACAGATCTTTCACTCCATCTACCCTCTCCAGTTCGCTCCTGAATGCCTGTGAAAGTGAATAAATCGTATCCAGGTTCTGGCCAAATACCTTTAAACCCACATCCGTACGAATACCCGTGCTCAGCATATTGATACGATTGATAATTGGCTGTGTCCAGCTATTTACCACGCCCGGAATCTGCAGTTTGGCATCCAGCTCTGCTACAATATCTTCTTTGGTAATTCCCTTGCGCCATTCCTTTTGTGGTTTCAAAAGGATAATGGTTTCGATCATACTGATAGGGCTGTTATCAGTTGCCGTATTAGCTCTGCCTGCCTTGCCCAGTACATTCTTTACCTCAGGTACGGAGGCAATAATTTTATCCTGCACCTGCAAGATTCTTTTCACCTCTGTATTGCTGACATCCGGCATGGTGGTAGGCATAAACAATAAAGACCCTTCATCGAGCGGAGGCATGAACTCGCGCCCAAGGCTAAACAACAAAGGTGCACTGATTGCAAGTGCCAGAATATTCACAGCTATGGTCGTCTTGCGATATTTGATACACTTCCTGATAATCGGAGTGTAAACCCTCTCCAGAAACCTGTTTAACGGGTTCTTATTCTCAGGTACAAACTTTCCTTTCAGGAAAATCGCAATCAATGCAGGAGCCAGCAGAATTACCAGAATAGCATCCACAACCAGAATGAAAGTCTTGGTATAAGCCAGCGGATGGAAGAGCTTACCCTCCTGGCCTGTTAAGAGAAATACAGGCAGAAACGAAGTAATGATAATTACCGTCGAAAAGAACACACCACGCGACACCTGTTTGCACGCCCTGCCGATAAGGTCGAGTCTCACTTCCTTTGGAATAGGCTTGTATGATTTCTTATTTTTCTTTTTAAACAATTTCATGATGGGTCAGCTTTTCGATTGATTTTGATATTCGGATAAATACCTGTAACTGTTTTCACTCATAATGATTCCATTATCCACAATCACACTGATGGCTAATGCTATCCCCGTAAGCGACATGATATTTGACGACACACCAAACAGATTCAACAGAATAAAACTTATGGCAATAGTAATCGGTATCTGAATGATGATGCTGATAGCGCTTCTCCAATGAAACAAAAAGAGAATCACAATCAATGCCACTATCGACATTTCTTCCACCAGCTTCCACTTGATATTGCTTACCGCAGCATCGATCAGATCACTCCTGTCATAATCTACCTTAAAAGACACTCCCGGCGGAAGCCCTTTTTCCACTGACACAAGTTTTTCTTTCACAGCCGCAATCACCTTATCGGCATTCTCGCCATAACGCATCACCACTATCCCACCTACTACTTCACCGTTACCGTTGTCATCAAAAATACCTGTCCGAATATCACCTCCCAGTTGTACAGTCCCGATATCACGCACCTTTACCGGCACACCTTCCCTGTTAGCCACAGCTACATTCTCTATATCCTCCTTGTTTTTAATATACCCCAGTCCGCGCACGATATAAGCCATATCACTCATCTCAAATTTCCTTCCCCCCACATCGTTATTGTTCGCCTTTACCTTATCCACCACATCGGTAAGGGACACATTATAATATTGAAGTTTGACAGGGTCTAACACCAGTTGATACTGCTTTTCAAAGCCACCAAAACTGGCTACTTCGGCGACTCCGGGCACAGTCTGCAAAGCAAGTTTCACATACCAGTCCTGAAGTGCGCGCTGTTCACCCAGATCCATATTGTTTGCCTTTAGCGAGTACCAGAAGATATGGCCCACGCCGGTTCCGTCAGGGCCGAGAGAAGGCACTACCCCTTCGGGCAATAAACGCTGCGCATAGTTCAATCGTTCAAGCACCCTTGTACGTGCCCAATACACATCCGTATTATCGTCGAAGATGATATAGAGAAAACTCATTCCAAACATCGACGAGGCTCTGATGTCCTTCACCCTGGCCACCCCCTGAAGGTTAGATACCAATGGGTACGTGACTTGATCCTCTATTATCTGCGGACTTCGCCCGGGCCACTCGGTGAATACTATAATCTGATTCTCGCTCAGGTCAGGTATTGCATCCACCGGATTATCCAGCATATTAAATATACCCCAGACAAAAAGTCCCAGTGCAAAGACCACTACGATAAACCTGTTTCGGATAGACCAGGAAATTGCTTTTGAAATCATAATTCAGTTTTTAATGGATCGCTTCCTTCACAGTGCCGCAGGTAAGCATCTTATCGCCATAATAAGGATTCAGAATATCTTTTGAATCGCTCAGCCATGAAGAGCCCCCCTCATACATCGGGCAATATTGCTGGTATAACTCCTTTCCGGATTCAAATGTCCTGACGAGTGTGTGCATATTATTGCTCAGCGCAATAAAGTGCTTCCGCTGCTCGTCGAGCCTGGCTTTTGCAATTGTCTGTGCGCTCTCACTGATTCCGGGCACTATCTGATCAAAGTCAGCTTTCTCGTCACTTTTCAGAAATGACTTGTCAAACGATTTTAATTGTCCGGTGATGGCCTCTGCAGACTTTGCCGCAGTAGCTTCGTCACCTTTTACCAGTGCTGACTTCATGTCGAGATAATCAGCAACCAGGTTCTTTACAAGGCCACCTACTTCTGCTCCAGGCTCCGCATACTTCGCTGAAACCATCACGATGTTTGCTTCATCATTCGCACTCATAGAAGCATGTGCTTCCGTTGCCGGTTGTTCGGCGGTTTCATTCTTCGCCTGTTGGTTGCAGGCAGCCAGCCCCATTACGAGAACTCCCAAAAGGATAATTTGCTTTTTCATTGATTTTAGTTTTGAACTGTTAGGAATAGACAAGTGCAGGGGTAATTATACCCTGAATACGGGAAATCCCCAATGGTGGCAGCATGCAGCGTATTGTTGCATTAAGTATTACATAGTAGCAATACTTTAGCTGTCCCCATCAGGGAAAAATAAAATCAGATTCTGAAATTGCAGTTCCGCGTGTAAATCGGAATGTCGGGTGGATCCACCACGCTGGCGCAAAATGCAGGTGCCTCTGTAACGCGCTCTGCGTCATGCACCATAACCATTGCGCTGAGAAATGAGACAGGAACCTGTGGTGAAGACACATAGTCGGGCACCTGATGATCTACCGACAACTTCACAAAGTGATGCTCGTCCTTACAACATCCATTGTCGTTGGCCTCCTGCTTCGCCATGTGGCAGTTCTCGCAAATAGTAGCTTCATCATACCCGATAGTGGTACCTAAATCTTTCCCCATACAGAAATGCATAGCCATTACAGTACCCACTGTTGAGAGGAAGTAAATGGTCGCAAATAATATGGCAGCTACTTTTTTCACCGTAGTAAAGATATAGGTATTGTCTAAATAACGATATTGTTTAAGATATATTTTTCTTTTGCCCCTGGCATTGAGCTGAATATGCTGGCTGCCCTCCCTGCACATCCGGTTTGTAACGGGGCAGGTCAAATATTAAAGCGCCTCAACCTTGTAGCCTACTTCTTTTAACCCTTCTGCCAGCACTTTTTCATCGGCTGCACCATCCACAGTAAGGATTCTTTTCGGGTCTTTCAGATCTACAGACCATTTGCCTTCGCCTACTGTTTTGTTAAGTACAGGAGTCACTTTGCTGATGCAACTGTTGCACATGATATTTGTCTTGAATTGTTTTTTCATTTCTTCTAAATTTTAAAAATATTAATCAATTTCCCTTGTTTTCAATCTGAGACTGTTGGTTACCACACTCACAGAGCTAAGCGCCATAGCTGCTCCGGCAATCATCGGATTCAGGAGAAATCCATTGACAGGATACAACAACCCCGCAGCAATCGGAATGCCTATCACATTATAAATAAATGCCCAGAACAGGTTTTGCTTTATGGTGCGCACTGTATTTCTCGAGAGTTTGAATGCCTGTGGTATCTTGTTAAGATCAGGAGATATGATGGCCATCCTTGCTACATCCAGCGCGATGTCGCTTCCCTTACCCATCGCAATGCTCACATCAGCCTGGGCTAAGGCTGCACTGTCGTTGATGCCATCCCCCGCCATTGCTACCACCTTCCCGGCAGACTGTAAATCTTTTACAAAGTCCTGCTTAAACGCCGGCGACACATTTGATTTCCAACGCATAATCCCTACCTCCTTAGAGACCGCTGCTGCCGTGGCTTCATGGTCGCCGGTAAGCATATACACTTCAATCCCTTCCTGCTTCAATTGCTGAATGGCTTCCTTTGCCGAGTCTTTGATCCTGTCAGTGATACCGGCTAATCCTTTCACTTCACCATCTACTGCCAGATAAATCAGCGTATAAGCCCTTGCCGAAAACGCTCTCGCCTTTTCTTCTATACTAACAGGTATGGACACCTTGTTTTCGTTCATCAGTTTCAGATTTCCTGCCAAATAACCTTTTCCTTCAATAACCCCGCGCAGCCCACCACCGGGCACATTTTCAAAATGATCAATATCAGGATAAGGCCCCTGAAGCGCTTTAGTCACTGCATTTGCCAGCGGGTGTTCTGAACGGCTTTCCAATGATGCCAGTTCAGCTTCATAATGTTTACCGGTCCAAAAAATCTCAGCGAGTAAAGGATTGCCTTCAGTTATGGTTCCCGTCTTGTCGAGCACCACTGCATTCACTTTCTTTCCTAACTCCAGGCTCTCGGCATCCTTAATCAAAATCCCATTCTCAGCAGCCTTGCCGATTCCCACCATGATGGCAGTTGGGGTAGCCAGTCCTAACGCACAGGGGCAGGCAATTACCAAAACCGTTACCAACGCCAGCAGGCCATGGACAGTACCCTCACTACCACCTGCAAAATGCCAGATAATGAAACTTAGCAGAGCAATAATAATGACCACAGGCACAAATATCCCTGCTATCTTATCTACCAAATTCTGAACTGGCGCACGGCTTCCCTGTGCCTCATCCACCATCTTAATTATATGAGCCAGCATGGTATCACTACCTACTTTTTTCGCTTCAAAATTGAAACTACCCTTCTGATTGATGGTTCCGGCAAACACCTCAGATCCTTCGCCTTTTTCTACGGCCAGCGGCTCCCCGCTAATCATACTTTCATCCACAAAAGAATTCCCTGACAATACTTTTCCATCTACTGGAATTCGCTCGCCGGGTTTCACAATCAACACATCTCCCGGAAAAACCTCACTTACGGGTACTATGGCTGTTTCACCATCCGCCAGCACTTTAGTCACAGTGTCGGGCTGCAGGCCGATAAGTTTTCTGATTGCCGAAGAGGTATTTCCTTTTGCTCTGTCTTCCAGTAGCCGCCCTATCAGGATGAAGGCAATGATCACCCCTGCTGCCTCAAAATACACATGGGGCGCGATGCCACGCTTCAACCAGAAGTCCGGAAAAAAGAGATTGAACAGGCTGAAAAGATAAGCGATCCCTGTGCTCAGAGCAACCAGGGTATCCATATTCGCTTTCCTGTGCTTCAGTTGCTTCCACGCCCCTACAAAAAACTGCTTCCCGAATACAAATACCACAGGAGTAGATAATATCCATAACGCCCAATCTACATAAGGCACATGCATAAAAAACATCCCCAGCACAATCAAAGGCACTGAAAAAATGACAGCCCATAAGGTATGGCGCTTCAGTGTCCGGTACTGTTTCCGCTTTATCTGCTCCGCCGCATCACCCTGCGTATCTTCTTCCACCAGAAGGTCGTAGCCTATAGACTGGATAGCCGTCTTCATCTCCTGCGGACTTATAAGATTCGGGATATATTCGACTGCAGCCTTTCCATTGGCGTAATTTACAGTTGCCGACACCACACCCGGTACATTCTCGAGCGTGCTTTGCACACTTACCGCACAAGAAGCGCAACTCATATTCAATACCGGAAACTTTTCTTTCTCTGAATGAAAATCAAAACCCTCTTCCCGTATGGCCTTCACTGTATGCTGAAAGCTATCGATAGTAAACCCCGTATCTATCACCACCTTCTCTCCATTATTCTCCAGCCTTGGTGCCACTACCTCAGGTTCTGCAGTTAACCGCTTTAGTAACCTGTCGGCATCCTGACGGTTTTTTACTCCCACTACGGGTATTTCGAGTTCCTTTTTCATACATGCAAAGTTCCGCCTTCATTCACAGGATGTGTTACATGAATAAGGGAAATATGTACAGATAATTGGGAAAATGCCCTGCGAGCGCGCAAAATGCTGCCATAATCAATTAACCAGATACTTAATGGTCATTTGTAACTATAAGGCAGAACTCATGGCAAATGATTTTTCCATCACTCATTGTTACACTCCGGATCGAAAAAAACAGGCTGTGTCTATTTCAACACAGCCTGTTTTTATTCCGATCAGTATTGTCAGCGGGACAATACACCTCCACCCTTTAGTTCTTCACAAAGCGGGTGGTTACACTTTCGTTTCTTTCCTTAATAGTGGCTCTCACAGAATATACCCCGGCGGGGATAGTCGACAGATTAATATTAATTCTGTTCTCACCTGAATTCAGGTTTCGATCAGACTTGTGCACGATCTTGCCTTCGATATTAGTAATCTCAATCAGGACATTGTTATTGGCATGAGAAGTCAATAACAAATTCAGTGAGGACTTCACCGGATTAGGATATACAGACGCAAGGCTGAAGCTCAGTTCGCCTCCCTTTACAGAGACAATTTTGGAAAGCGTCCCTCTGCCATCCATATCTATCTGATTCAATCTGTAATAGGCAGCACCAGACCCTGCCCTTGTATCCACATAAGAATAATCGAGCGTGGTATTACTGTTGCCACCATCAGCCTTGCTGGCTACAAAACCAATATTGCTGAAGTTCACCCCGTCGGCAGAGCGCTGCACTTCAAAACCCTTATTGTGTTGTTCATTTCAGGTGGACCATTTCAACAGATTGGATGAAGCATCTTTCCGGGTAGCGCTGAAGCTTGCAAGATTGATGGGGATGGCAGTTTCAAAGTGAAGGATTACATTAGCATAACTGGGTTTATAATTATCAGCCTCAGGTAAATTATTTAAATCCGGAAGCGGATTATCACCTGCATCAGGCCCGTCAGTAATATAGTACATTACTCTATTCAAGGTGCCGGTAGTACTTCTAAAAGTATAGGTGTCATTTTCATCATAATCATTTCCATCGCTTTTTTCATACACTGCAATTACAAGATTACCACTGTTGAGATAATGGAATGGTGTAGTTAAATTTATTGTTACAAGTCCTGGTAAAGTCGAAGGTGGAGTCAGGGTATCATCATACACTTTTACCATATCAGCAGTCTTTAGCCAGTCATTATAATCACCTGAGATAAATTCATCTTTCGTATCGGGGATAGTGCCCATATAAATCGCCAGTACATTGCTACTATCAAGTACGGTTCCCTGAAAAATATAGCTAATCTTCGTAATATACCCGGAAGTGTTAATCTCTTCCTGAAGGTAAATAGTCTGTACATACGAGTAATTGTAGGAGGTTGTCCAGGGTGAACGATATTGCTGTTGACTTAGATTCATTGGAGCCTCCGGATCACCAATCATCACGTCCTGGGCGGTCAGTCCAAGAGAAACAAATGCAAAAGCAAATGCGAGGTAGATTTTCTTCATTTTTTCTGATTTTTGTTGTTGATATTTTTTGTGTAAGGCCTATAAAGATAAGAGATTCCCTGATGACTTTTCGAAAATTATTCAGGAAAAAATAAGTAAAACACCTCTCCAACATCAGAAAGTAAAATAAATTCCACATCTGTCAGGTTGATTCAGACACCTGAATTACCACCTTGATAATCTGGTAATTACGCAATGCGTGCACATACCAGATGCCACTCTGTGGCTTGCTTTAACGGCATGCATATCGCTTCAATGAGTTTACTGCGCACTGAAGAAATGGAGTCTCCCTGAACGGATTGTGGGATCACTAAAAAAGCGGGAACATGGGATTAGAAAATATTTTCTAATTCTTTGAGATGACCTATTTCAAAAGTTGACCGTGCAGCTACTTCTTTATGCGTATGATTTACAAAAATACTATCCATACCTACGTTT
>JACFNA010000356.1 GCA_019455085.1 Chitinophagaceae bacterium | reverse complement strand
CGAGGGATTCAAAACTAAATTTGCCATTCCGATCGTACGCAACGAGGAAGAAGAGTTTTGTTTGAAGAGATTATTTCGCTGCACGCCCAAACTGCCGGTAAAGAAAGCTTTGCTTTTCCAGAAACGGAAACCTGGAGCCAAGGTATATTGCTGCACGTCCGTCTGCATATAAAACGTTCCCATACTCTTATAATTCGGATCTACATGCAGAAATTGTAATGCCAGCGAGAAGCCTTTGTCGTCGGCATAAGCGATGGAAGAGTTAAGCGCTCTGGACAGATAAGTACTGAAGTTGGTATGAGGTACGAGTCCGGTCTTTACCAGAAAATTATTCTTAATCTTATCATTCGCATCTAAGCTGTCAGCCTCTATATCTCTTGTATAAATACTGATACCAGCATCAGTCTTAAAGGTAAAATATTTTAAAAACTTCAACTGTCCGTGCACGCCAAATGCCTGATTGGACGCTGCGGTAGCATTTGTCTGCTCCTTGATCTGCTGATTGGCTGAATTGAGCTTATCCTCCCCATTCAAAAAGCTAAGTGATATATTGGCTTTCTGGCCTCCATAGCCCAATTTGAAAGCATACCCCGAGCGGTTAAAAACAGGGACTGTATTATTAAGGTTGTTGTAAAGGGATAAGTCAGTGACTGCATTGTTGAGCCTGCCCGCCATAAATCCGAAATTGAATTTTCCCGGTGTCAGTTCCACACCCGCACCCAGCATCTGCTGGCCACCCAGTGTATAGGGATTGTAATTGAGTCCGCGCCATCCTAAGTGTGCTTTCGCCCATTTATAATACGGACTCACCCCGAATCTGGTAAAGGGGAGATTAAAATTCTTGTTCCGGCTGGAAATAAGAACAGAGAAAGGAAGGTTTACTCCATAGAGATTGAAGTTAACATTGCCGCCGAGTGTCCATTGAAAAGGCATCATCGTATTCCCTGCTCCGGAAGCGCTGTAAGTGTTGAATCCTGCATTCAGGTTGCCGGTAACTTTTACCTGGTCTTTCTTCCCGATGTTTTCTAAGTCCTGAGCTTTCAGCACTGTATTGGGAAGTGTTGAGAATACAGTTGCAATCATTAGGAAACTGAGCTTCCTGTTGACCACTTCTCTCATTGTTTTCGGTCTGATTTTCATAAACCAGGATATCAAATTATTTAAAATTCAAAAGCGTGTTGCACCCACAGAACCGCCACCAACACTACACCGGTAATGCTGTAGTTAATGCGCCGCTTGCTGCCGGATTTGCCAATCTTTTTCTGCATTTCATCCTTTACGGTGTGGTTCAGGTGTCTGGCAGATTATTATTGTCCAAAAAATTATTCAAAATCCGGGTGCTCACGACTCGCTTTACCCGAATAAAACGAATCTCTGATAAATATATTTTATTAACCATATATATAATTCCTGATATTAAAAAGCCTTTGAAGCCTAAATGGAACATCGGGAGTTTGGCATTAACGAATAATAGATCGAAACCTTTAGTATTTTAATTAATACATCTTAATTTCCTTGTGGCAAAAAAGCATAGAACCACCAGGACTTGAGGACACTGAGCAACACTGAGAAAAAAAGGACTTGTTGAACCTTGGTGCCATGGTGTTGGTGGCAATATCATTAAAAAAACAAAAAAGGTGACGCCTTCTCAAAAAGTATCACCTTTAGCATTAC
>JACFNA010000355.1 GCA_019455085.1 Chitinophagaceae bacterium | reverse complement strand
CGTAACGGTCAACGATTACCTGGCACGAAGAGATAGTGAATGGAACGGGCCAATTTTTGAATGGCTTGGCCTTACAGTAGATTGTATCGACAAGCATCAGCCTAACTCACCTGAAAGAAGAAAAGCTTACCAAAGCGATATTATTTACGGTACTAATAATGAATTTGGATTCGACTACCTCCGCGATAATATGGTACACAGCCCGGAGGAAATGGTACAGGCCAAACACCACTTTGCTATGGTGGATGAGGTCGATAGCGTATTGATTGATGATGCCCGTACACCGCTCATTATTTCAGGGCCAATCCCTCAGGGTGATAAACAGGAATTTGACCTGCTCAAACCCAGGGTGGAAAAAATCGTCGAAGCACAACGTAAGGTGACCGGACAATTCCTGATAGAAGCTAAGAAGAAAATCGCAGAGGGGAATGATGATTCCAAGGAAGGAGGTGGTGGATTGGCGCTGTTCAGGTCGCACAGAGGCTTGCCGAAAAACAATGCGCTGATTAAATTCCTGAGTGAACCGGGAATGAAAGTAAAACTGCAAAAGACCGAAAACTTCTACCTGGCAGATCAGCAAAAGAATATGCACATTGTCGATAATGAACTCTTCTTCGTAATCGATGAAAAGAACAACTCCGTGCAGCTTACCGATAAGGGTATAGCACTCATAACCAAGAGTGGTGAGGATCCCGAGTTCTTTATCATGCCCGACATAGGCGTGAAACTGGCTGAGATAGAAAAAAGTGAGTTGACTGCTGAACAAAAGCTCGAGAAGAAAGAAACACTGCTGAATGACTATAGTGTAAAGGCCGAGCGTATCCATACCATTCAGCAATTGCTTAAAGCCTACACCCTGTTTGAAAGGGATGATGAATATGTAGTGATTGACGGCCAGGTAAAAATAGTGGACGAGCAGACCGGGCGTATTATGGAAGGAAGGCGTTATTCAGATGGACTACACCAGGCTATTGAAGCAAAGGAAAATGTAAAAATAGAAAGTGCTACCCAGACCTACGCCACCATCACACTGCAGAACTACTTCAGGATGTATCATAAGCTGGCAGGGATGACGGGTACTGCAGAGACCGAAGCCGGTGAGTTCTGGGATATTTACAAGCTGGATGTAGTTTCAATCCCGACTAACGTACCGGTTATACGTAAGGACAGCCAGGATCTGGTGTACAAAACAAAAAGAGAAAAGTTCAAAGCGGTAATCGACGAAGTAGAAGCCCTGACCAAAGCCGGAAGGCCGGTGCTCGTAGGTACTACCTCAGTGGAAGTAAGTGAATTGCTCAGCCGCATGATGAAGCAAAAACATATTGAGCATAATGTACTTAATGCCAAGCAGCATGCCAAAGAAGCCCAGATAGTAGCAGAAGCAGGCCTTGCAGGAGCCGTAACAATCGCAACGAATATGGCCGGTAGAGGTACAGATATTAAACTGGGAGAGGGAGTGAAAGAAGCCGGAGGTCTTGCAATCATAGGTACGGAACGGCATGAAAGCCGCCGTGTGGACAGACAGTTGAGAGGCCGTGCAGGACGCCAGGGCGACCCCGGTTCATCTCAGTTCTACGTATCTCTGGAAGACGACCTGATGCGTATGTTTGGAAGTGAGCGAATAGCATCACTCATGGACAGAATGGGCTATAAAGAGGGAGAAGTAATTCAGCATAACAT
>JACFNA010000069.1 GCA_019455085.1 Chitinophagaceae bacterium | reverse complement strand
AAGGCTTTGTGATAGACTATCTTACCCCGGAAGAGTATTTTGACTTCATTGGCCAGATCAATCACCTTTCCAGAGCAGCCATTCAGGAACAACTCAACAAATTTTCTGAGGTATTCAACGATGAAATCCTGAAAAAAGGAAAATACATCCGCGACCTGAGTAAGGGAAACAAAAACAAAGTAGGTATTGCAGCAGCCTTACTGGCAAACCCCCAGTTATTAATTCTGGACGAGCCGTTTGCCAACCTCGATCCTACTACTCAGATACGACTAAAAAAACTTATCAGAGAATACAAAGCACATGATGTGACTATGTTCATCAGCAGCCACGATCTCAACCACGTAACAGAAGTGTGTGATCGTATTGTTATTCTGGAAAAAGGAGTAATAGTCAAAGACCTTATCACCAGTCAGGATACGCTTAAAGAACTGGAGTCATACTTTGCTGCCTGATATTGATGTAACCCAGGGATTTAAAGAGGTGCTTCTTTTTTCTTAATTTTCAGGCTTCACTAACATAACAAGCGCTGTCCAGTGTGGTTAAATGCTATCAAATTAACCGGATATAAGAATTACGACTCGGGATCATTCTCGTTTCACGAAAGAATCGTGGGGATATGTGGCAAAAACGGGCGAGGAAAAACTAATTTACTCGATGCCATCAACTATCTCTGCCTTGCCCGAAGTTACTTTACGCGGACTGAAGCACTTAATATCCACTTCGGTTCGCCCGGTTTCAGAATAGAAGGCACAATCACCGACGACCGCAATGAGAAGCAGCATATTGTCTGTATCTTCAGAGAAGGCGGGAAAAAGGAATTGTACCTCAATGACATTCCTTATGAGAAATTTTCAAAGCACATCGGAAAATTTCCATGTGTGCTCATTGCTCCAGACGATATCTCACTGATTAATGGAAATAGTGACGAACGCAGAAAATATCTCGATACCACTATCAGCCAGATTGACGAGAGGTACCTTCAGCAATTAATCCTGTATAACAAAATACTCGCTCAGCGAAATGCACTTTTGAAATACGAATCAGGAGGATTGAAATATGATGAAGTGCTCCTGCAATCATACAACCAAAAACTAGTGGAATCAGGCAACTTTATCCACTCCGAAAGGAAGGCATTTACTGCCAGGCTTTTCCCTGCCATATTACGCTATTATGCCTCCATTGCCGGCAGCCCTGAATCGGTAACTATAAGCTATGAGTCACAACTCCTGGAACAGGCATTCGACGAACTGCTGATATCTTCCCACACCAGGGACCTGCACACCCAACGTACTAATGTGGGCATTCATAAAGATGAAATACGTTTTGTCCTGGAGCAAAATCCCTTTAAGGCTATTGCGTCCCAGGGACAGAAAAAAAGCCTGCTCTTTGCCTGCAAACTCGCCGAATATGAAATACTCAAAGAGGAGAAAGGGTTTGCACCGATATTATTACTCGATGATGTTTTTGAAAAACTTGATGAATCCAGAATACACAATCTGATAGAATTTATCTGCAGCGAATCCGGCACGCAGGTTTTTATAACGGATACTGATTCTGAAAGGCTGCAGAAAATAGTAGCAGGCAAGGATACCGGAATTCAAATTATCAAATTAAATTAGGTTTGTAACTTTACGCTATGGAACTCTCACTCGGCGATGCTATTAAGAAATTTCTAAACGAAAGCCGTATCAAAGGCGGCATCCAGTCTCTTCAGATTAAAGAAGTATGGGCCGAACTCATGGGTAAAACCATAGCTAACTATACCAGAGATATTACCATCGTCAACAACAAACTGATTATTTACACAGACGTGGCTCCGCTGAAGACAGAACTTCAATATCAGAAAAGTAAGATTATCGAAAGAATCAACGAACGCTTTGGCGAAAAGATGATTGAAGAGGTTATTATCAAATGATTTATTTAAAGATACCGCACCGGATTCCTGCGTGACGAACGAATATAATTTTTCACATTCATCCAGAAGGCAAGAAATAAATAAAAGATAACCGGCGAGCCTAAGGTCAGAAAAGAAATATATATAAAATATCTCCGGATTACAGAGGTTGCTATCCCCATTTTCTCACCAATAGCGGTACACACCCCAAAGACCTGCCACTCAATAAAGTTTTTGAATTTATACATATATCAAAAATAAAACTTTTCATTTTTTCAGGAAATACCAGATCAATCTGCCTTGTCAAAAATTCTTGTTTCCCGATTTCTACTTGAAAGATACACAGCCGGCCTGAAAACAGCAAGAATCACTTTTCACAGGTATGTTAAAAAAGACTGACCTTCCCATTACCTCATCTCTTCTCTGGCGTGGGAAAGGATAATATGCCCAATCCTGCATTCCATGCATCTGCGCTCATTACAATACGAATTCTTCAGCTCCAGTAAAGCCTGTGAATCAAATGCACTGCTATTTCTGAATCCCAACCGCTGAAATCCCGAAGTGATACTATTCTTCTCAGGTGAAACTTCTTCAAGCCATTCAAGCACCTTTTCTTTTAGCTCCGCATTATCATGATGGATTCCATAGGCAAACAGCACTGGCGCTACCGTATTGATGACGATATTTTCAATCATCTGCTTCCCTAATGTTTTATTCTTTGCCACATCATGAGGCACATCATCCAGCTTGTAATGATAATTCCAGAAATCATTCGGCTCACAGGAGTGAAAGTATTGCTTCAACTCTTTCAGTGTTTTTGTCTCCTTTATCTTTGAAAACAGATGCGAACTGTGATTGATTAAAGCTGACAACTGCGCCAGCCTGACCGTTGGAAAATTTGCAGGCCTCATTCGGGAAAATTGCACCCGCCCATCGGCTATTTGAAAACCGTACTTCTTTTTGTAATGCGCGTACTCCTTCCTCAAAAGCTGCGGATACTTACCCTCAAAATCAGTGTCGAGCAGACCTGCCTGGCCAAACAGGATGGCCTCTATAGCAATCAACTGATTCTTATGGAGCGCCAGAATCTTCTGGGGTACAGTCTCTGCAATTCTCCTGAAGAAACTCCCATTTACCTTTCCTCCAAAATTGCCGGCAATCATCCTCCATAAGGTCTCTTCCCAATGGTAGCCGGTATCTTCCAGGACTTCAAATACCGTCCGCGTTTTCCGTTCCAGCCGTTCTGCTACCAGCCTGCTCTTCCATGCTACCAGTTGCAGTTCTTCGAGAGGCGGAAGCAGATTCTGACAGGGTATGAAAGCCTCCTGAGAATTCCACTCCTTCTCCATTAAAGCTTCGTATTTCTGAAGCAACAGTCCGGATACCCGATTCTCTAATTCAAGTGTGGGCAACCGTGTGCCTTCTGAATCCTGAATTTCTCCGTCATGTTTCCACACGACATGCAATATCACATTCTTATAATTAGGGTCAGCCTGGTGGTTATGCCGATTCCAGTCTTTCGAGTTGATATGCACTTCTACATGGCCTACCCATAGTGTGTCATTGATTTTGATTCTGGCATTCAGAAAGTCAGGGCCCTGATTATGATTAAGAGTGCCGGGATTTATGACCGTAATCCTTTCACCTTCGGCAGTCTGCAAATCATTCAGATTAAAATAACGATACTTCCAGATAAATTGCAGCAGTTTCTCTTTCATAACCGTATTACAGTCAGAAAGATAAAAAAATAATCCGAATCAGCCTAAGCCAGGGAATAACCCATTCTTTCAAGACAATTCAATGTCTCAACAAACGGAAGCCCTGCCACATTAAAATAGCTTCCGTCTATCTCCTCAACTGCAATTCGGCCAATTTCTTCCTGAATGGCATAACCACCCGCTTTATCAAATGGCTTCCTGTGATCGATATAGTTGTTGATTTGTGCTGCACTAAGATTGCGAAACTTTATACTGGTTACTGTGTAAAAACTCTGTTTCATCCCGCTGCTTTTCATCACTACTCCTGTAATAACCCTGTGCTTTCTCCCCGAGAGTTTATTCAGCATTTCAAAGGCCTCATCCTTACCTACCGGTTTATTAAGTATCTCATCTCCAAGCACCACAATAGTATCCGCTCCTATAACAATAGTCTGATGCGGATCCGCACACAAACTAAACACCTTTTCTGCTTTCCGCTCCGCAAGAATTACAGGTATCTTATGCCTGTCCTCATCAGGATCAAACTCCTCACCCGCATCAGAAGTAATACATTGAAAAGGGATGCCTGCCAGTCCCAGTATCATCTTCCGCCTGGGAGAACCTGAAGCAAGAACGACTTTTTTCATCCTAATAAAACTTAAAGAATACCATAGACAATATTCCAATCAACATAATTGCTTTCATTAAATTGCTTAGCCGGTGAAATTCAGTAACCGAATCTGCATCAAACAATTTTTTTGCCAACCAGAGTAACGGGAGAACCAGGAAGAGTATTCCATACACCGCCAGTAACCACTTCTCTGAAGAAAAAAGATACATACACACCACTACGATACCGCCCAGCAGAATGACAATCCAGGCAAATGTGAAAATCTTCGCCCCCTTCACTCCCCATACAATCGGAAGAGTAGTACATTTCAATTTCTTATCCCCTTCCCTGTCTTCAATATCCTTTATCACTTCTCTGATTAACGATGTCACGAAAGCAAAACCGGCATACACCCACGATATTTTTAGCAATGCAGGCCAGGCATTATTCACCCCTGTATTCAACGAATGTTCAGAAACTGTCAGCACCAGGATGACCCACGCAGTCATTAAGGACACTATCAGGTTGCCAATCAGCATCTTTTTCTTAAGCAATGCTGAATAAAACAACAGGGCCACCACTACTCCCGAATTAATCACAGGAAGATATAAATTTCTCAATGCCAGACCGGCAAATGAACTCAGAAATACACCGGTCACCGATAACAAAATATAGACTACCATCGCACTCCTGGCAGACATGCCTTTGCTTGCAAGTACCCTGTCAGGTTTATTGATTTGGTCGATGGGTATGTCATAATAATCATTGATAATATACCCAGCTGCCGCTATCACCACCGAGGCCAGAACCAATACCACAAAAACACCATCAGTAAGATTGGCCAACGCTGTATCCACACCTGAAATCCGGTAACAGTATGGTATCACGATGTAGTAAAACAACACCTGTGTAAGCACAATAAACAGGAGATTAGGCCACCTGATGAGTTTGATGAAAGAAGTGAGATGTTTCATAGCTTCTTCATTATGTAGAGGTAACCTTTGAATCACTATCCCATTTCCCCTGCAACTTCATTACCTTTTCTATGACATCCCTAACACATCCTCTACCCCCATTTTGAGGGGATATGTAGTGCGCAATTTGTTTGACTTCATTTACTGCGTCAGCCGGTGCTGCTCTGAAACCACATATCTTCATCATTTCAATATCAGGCACATCATCCCCCATCACCAGAATGTCTGATACATTAATCTTCTTTTCTTCAGCAAAATTCCTCAGGAATGCGGCTTTATCATTCACCTTAAAAAATACATCCTGTATTCCCAGCCGGTTCAGTCGATCCTTAACCGGTTCGGCTTCACTTCCGGATATAATAATTACAGGGTATCCTTTCTTTGCGGCTAACTGGAGTGCATACCCGTCGCGGACATACATCGTACGAATCCAACTGTGTGCATCTGTAATGATAAGGCTGCCGTCTGTCAATACCCCATCCATATCAAACACGAAGGCCGTACACCTTCCCATAGCAGCCAGCAGATTTTCTTTCTGACTTTCCATAATTTCCGGCAAAATAGAAAATTAACAGCAATTAGCATGAAGGGGGCTCCACAAAATAGAGGGATTGGAATAATTCAGAACAAGTAATGCTCACAACGAATCCAGGCACCAAGGCTATCTGTTTCCGTGAAGTTTCATAATGCTTTCTGTCATCTTTACATACATATACTTCAGGTCAGGATACTTCGACAGATTTTCTAAATGACGGCTGATAGTCATCACATCATTTCTGATTGCCGGCCCTGTCTGTGTCAGAAAGGGAGAATAGAGGTTTACCTTATGACAGATTTCATTAATGAGAGGTAATATATGTTTGAAATCAATGCTTTCTCTCTGGCAATAGATTTCAGCAAGTGCATACATGTGATTAGCAAAATTCGCTGCAAATACGGCTGCTATATGATATCCCATCCGCTGGTTGTCATTGGCGTGTACCACGCTATCCGATAGCGATCCCGCCAGGCTTAGTAAGGCTCCCAGTGTTTCATCATTGTTTCCGTCCACCATAAATGGGATCCTGGGAATCTCATCGACGTATTTCGAAAGTGTCTGCAAAGGATATAATACCCCGTATCGGTCAGAACATGTTTTCAATGAATCTATTGGTAAGGCACCTGCTGTACTTACAATAAATTTTCCATTGAGGGCCGTAAACCTTTCAAGATTACTCATTACCTGATCATGGAGGGCTACTATATATATGTCCGCATCACCAAAAGAACTGTCGTTCAGATTACCATACTCTGTTTCCAACAAATCAGCCAGCGTCTTAGCACTTTCAGGCGTTCGGCTTATCACCCTCGTCACTTTGTGCTTAGCGCGGGTCAGTAATTTCCCTAAGACTGTTGCGGTATTTCCTGCACCAACTAGTACAACTCTCATTTCAGGTTTAATGGGTTTTCAGCAAATTTGGATTACTATGGTGATAACGCAATAAAATAGAAGAAAATTGCATTTTCTTTTACTTGTACATTTGTTCAAACCTCGTCTTTTGCGGTTTAAAACACAGATATTTCAATTTTTGATATGACAGATTCTATAGCCAAACAGATTCATTTTTATTTTTTAAACTAATATTGCACCTCAGTAAAACATGGAGTGTCAAACGGATAATAAATAGTGAAGGAGTAATAATCAATGACAAAAAAGAACTTATTAATAGTAGAGTCCCCCGCTAAAGCAAAGACCATTGAGAAGATTCTGGGAAGTGATTTCACAGTAAAAAGCTGCTTTGGACATATCCGTGACCTCGAGAAGGACGACATGGGCATTGATGTGCAACACGGGTTTAAACCCCGTTATAAAGTGCCTGCTGAAAAACAGAAGGTAGTAAAAGAACTTAAAGAATCTTCTAAAAAAGCAGAGCAGGTGTGGCTGGCATCAGATGAGGACCGCGAAGGAGAGAGTATCAGCTGGCATCTGGCGGAAGTGCTGGGCCTCGACCTGGATAAAACACCCAGAATCGTATTTCACGAAATTACAAAACCTGCCATCCTGAATGCGATTCAGAATCCGCGCCGGGTAGATATGAACCTGGTGAACTCACAACAGGCAAGAAGAGTGCTGGACAGGCTGGTCGGTTTTGAACTCTCACCTGTATTATGGAGAAAAATCGGAATGCAGGGCGGACTAAGTGCAGGAAGGGTACAAAGTGTCGCCGTAAGGCTGATTGTAGAAAGAGAAAGGGAAATAAACCAGTTTGTGAGTAACTCTGCTTTCAAAATAGAAGCCAGTTTTACATCACCAACTGACGAAAAACACATCATCTTCAAGGCTGAGGACGGTAAATCGTACACCGAACAGGAGGCTCAAAAATTCCTTGAAGAATGTAAAGGATCAGAATATACAGTGACCGACCTCCAGGTAAAGTCCGGAAAGAGATCACCTGCTGCACCTTTCACCACCTCTACTCTTCAACAGGAAGCGAGTCGCAAATTAGGTTACGGGGTAAGCAGGACGATGCAGATAGCACAAAAACTGTACGAAAGCGGACTCATTACCTATATGCGTACAGACAGTGTAAACCTGAGCCAGACGGCAAGAGGGCAGATTAAAGGGGCCATCGGCAAAAATTATGGAGAAAAGTATATCCAGGAGCGCTACTTTAAAAACAAAAACGAGAGCGCACAGGAAGCCCACGAAGCCATCAGGCCTACTAATATGGCTGTCGACAAGATAGATGATCCTCAGTCTGCAAGGCTTTATGAGCTTATCTGGAAGAGAACAATTGCCAGCCAGATGAGCGATGCTGAAACTGAGAAAACTATTGCAAAAATTAATGTCAGTCGCAATAACGCAGAACTCTCCGCATCCGGTGAAGTACTGGTGTTCGACGGATTTCTGAAGGTATATTATGAAAGCCACGACGAAGACGAGGATGATAAGTCTATCGCCGGAATCGAAAGCAGATTGCCAAACCTGCAAAAAGGCCAGAAACTGAATTTTATCAGCATGGCTGCCAACGAGAAGTTTAACCGTCATGCTCCACGATACACAGAGGCCTCGCTGGTTAAGAAACTGGAGGAACTGGGGATAGGCCGTCCCAGTACCTATGCGCCAACAATCACTACCATCATGAAGAGGAACTATGTGGAGAAGAGGGACAAAGATGGGGTACCCAGAGAAGTGGCTTCGCTCGTGCTGGACAATAAAGGCGCCATCACCCGAAAAGTGCACAATGAAAATACAGGCGCTGAAAAAGCCAAACTATTCCCTACCGACCTGGGCTTTGTGGTGACCGACTTCCTGAATCAATACTTTGAAAGAGTGATGGACTACTCCTTCACGGCCAATATAGAAGAGGAGTTTGATAAAATCGCAGAGGGCAAAGTAAAGTGGAACGAGATGGTAGGTGAGTTTTACAAACCCTTCCATCAATCTGTAGCACATACCCTTGAAACCGCAGAAAGAGCCAAGGGAGAACGCGAACTAGGCACTGACCCGATAAGTAATAAACCTGTATATGCACGCATGGGCCGGTATGGCGCTATGGTGCAGATAGGCACCTCGGAAGATGAGGAAAAACCAAGATTTGCCAAACTGAAGCCTTCGCAAAGTATTGAGACCATTTCGCTCAATGAAGCACTTGACCTCTTTAAACTACCGCTCACACTCGGAGAGTGGGAAGGCACTGAAGTGTCGGTGAATGTAGGGCGGTTCGGCCCTTATGTAAAATGGGGTGAACAGTTCGTATCCCTGCCTAAAGGAAAAGACCCAATGGAGGTAGATCTGGAAGAGGCAATCGGATTTATCAGGAAAAAGCAGGAAGAAAATGCTCCCATCGCAGAATACCAGGGTTTACCTGTAACCCAGGGCAAGGGACGCTTCGGCCCGTTTATCAAGTGGAACGATACCTTTATTAACATCCCCAGGGCATACGATCCTGATAATCTTTCACAAAAGGATATTTCAGAACTGATTGAAAAGAAAATAGAGAAGGAGGCCAACAGATACATCCAAAACTGGCCCGAAGAAAAAATCAGTATTGAAAATGCAAGATGGGGCCCCATCTTTAAATCAGGAAAAAAGATTGTAAAAATCCCTGCTAAAGCTGATGGCTCTAAATACACAGCGGAGGAACTGAAAAAATTAGAACTGGAGCAAGTTAAGAACCTGATAATGCAGCAGGATCCATCTGCACTCGGCAGGAAGTCTGCTGCCAAAAAAGTTGCCACGAAAAAAGCTTCTGCAAAAAAGGCGGCTCCAAAGAAAGCTGCAAAAGCCCGGAAGTCTGCTAAATAAGCCAATGATCTTAATCAAACAATGATAAAAAAGGCGGCCACTTTTCTGTTTTCGATATACGGCTTTACAGTCTTCGTGGTATTGATGCTTTTGTTATTTCCTTTTATTGTGCTGGTATCACTACTCCCTTTTCCGGTCGATGGAAACTGGGTTTACAAGATTGCCAGGCTATGGGCCACCCTGTTTTTTTTCTTCACAGGCATACGATACCGTGCTATCAATAAAGAGTTTTACAGGAAGGATCAGACATTCATACTGATAAGCAACCATATCTCTTACATGGATATCCCAATGATGATGCTCGCCACCAGATGGCGGACATTGCGTGTGTTGGGGAAGGCAGAAATGACCAGGATTCCCATTTTTGGTTTCATTTATAAATCAGGAGCCATCACAATTCAGAGAAATAATGCAGAAGACAGAAAAGCAAGCGTAGAAAAAATGAAGACGATTGCCAAAAATCATATTTCAATTGCCATATATCCTGAGGGCACTTTTAACCAGACCGATCAACCATTGAAATCATTCTACGACGGCGCTTTCAGGTTGGCAATCGACTTACAGCTACCGCTTCTTCCCATACTCTTTCCCGATACAAGAGAAAGGCTTAATCAGAAAAGTATTTTTTCAATGACCCCCGGTATCTGCAGGGCGGTTTTCCTGCCTGCCATCTCCACAACCGGACTTACGGCCAATGACCTATACAGCCTGAAAGAGAAAGCCCACCACCTTATGACTGAGGAGTTAATCAAAATCGGATACTGAGAGTCTGTTCCTTCCACTATTAGACATACATCGTACATTTGAGAAGATGGAATCTAACTTAACCGCACAGGATCATCAAAGTTCAGAATGGATTGAGGTTATCCTTCCATTGGCTGTACCCTATAACTTCACCTATTCTGTCCCTGCTGACCTGCGTAAAGAAGTGAAGCCCGGGTGCAGAGTGGAAGTCGTTTTTGGAAAAAACAAAAAGTACTCCGGAATAGTGAAGGCTTTTGTTGGGAAACCCGCATTTGAGACAAAAGAGATTCTCAACCTTATCGACAAGGAGCCGGTCATCTACCCCCAACAATTGCAACTGTGGCAATGGATTAGCAGATATTATATGTGCAGCGAAGGTGAAGTGCTTAGTGCCGCCCTCCCGGCACACCTGAAACTAAGCAGTGAATCGGTGATCATCTTTAATGAGAACTTTGGAGACGACTTCTCTTCGCTCACTGACGATGAATATATTCTGGCTGAGGCACTTCTCATCAAAAAAGAACTGCGCTTGTCAGAAGTGAAAAAGGTTACGTCTCTCGCCAATGTGTATCCCTTACTAAGGCGTATGGTTGAAAAAGAAGTGTGCTACATCTTCGAGTCTCTGGAAGAAACATACAAACCCAGGAAAGAAAACTACGTTACACTAAGCCCGGAATACGACTCTGACGACCAGCTTAATAAGCTCATGGATAAACTCGGACGCGCGCCCAAGCAACTCGAATTACTACTGGCTTATCTACACTTTTCCAGAGCAGAAGGAGAAGTAAAGCAACAGGATCTGCTTAAGAAGGCAGATGCAAGCCCGTCACATTTAAAAGGGCTTACAGATAAAGGCATCCTTTTGATTGAAAACCGGATTGTGGACAGAATGCCTGCATTGCCTAAAATGAATCAGCTGGATTTCGAACTCGACCACCGGCAGGCGACAGCGCTTAAAGAAATTAAAGAATCATTCAGGACAAAAAAAATATGCCTTCTCCACGGGGTAACAGGAAGCGGCAAGACGCTGATCTACATGAACCTGATCCGGGATATGATCTCAAAAGGGAAACAGGTGCTTTACCTGCTACCTGAAATAACACTAACGACACAGATTATACGTAGGCTTCAAAAATGCTTCGGAGGCAATGTAGCCATTTATCATTCTAAATTCAGCAGTAAGGAAAGGATGGAGATATGGAACAAAGTGAAGAAAGGAGAAGTCAGGGTGGTAGTCGGTGCGCGAAGTGCGCTCTTTCTTCCTTTTGAGAATCTGGAACTTATTATTATCGATGAGGAGCAGGATAGTTCCTTTAAACAATACGATCCCGCCCCGAGATACAACGCACGGGACGCTGCCATCTATTATGCTCTTTTATTTAATGCCAAAGTGCTGATGGGGAGCGCTACCCCTTCATTAGACAGCTTCTACAATGCACAGAGAGGCAAGTACGGACTGGTCAACCTAAAGGAACGTTTTGGAGCCGCCCGGCTACCGGAAATCCGGATAATCGACATGAAATCAGTAGGGGCTCCTGCAGGTCAGCCAAAGTTGCTCTCTCCCCAACTGAAAGAAACTATTGAAATCACATTAAAGCACCACCGGCAGATTATTCTGTTTCAGAACAGACGTGGATACAGCCCGTTTCTCATCTGTGGCACTTGCGGCTATATTCCCAAATGCGTGAATTGCGATGTCAGCCTCACACTTCATAAAAGTTCAAACAAACTGCACTGCCATTATTGTGGCAACGTGTATAGCCGCCTGATCCAGTGCCCCGGCTGTGGAAGCACTAACTGGCTCGAGCGAAATTTCGGTACTGAGAAAATTGAAGAAGTACTCGCGAACGAATTTCCTTCAGCAAGAATCGCGAGAATGGATTACGACTCCGTGAAAGGAAAATATGCACACGATGAGTTGATTAAGCGATTCGAACAACACCACATCGATATTCTGGTAGGAACCCAGATGGTTGTAAAGGGGCTCGACTTTGCCAACGTGCTGTTAATCGGAGTGCTGGATGCCGACAGCCTGCTGAGCTTCTCGGATTTTCGGGTAAATGAAAGAGCCTTTCAAATGCTCGAGCAGGTAAGTGGAAGAGCAGGCCGAAAAGATGGAGACGGCACAGTGCTAATTCAGGCTACCAAAACCGACCATCCGATCCTTACACTCGTAAAAGCGCACGACTATGACACAATGTATCAGACCGAAATCGTCAAACGTGATGAGTTCTATTACCCACCCTACAGCAGATTGCTAAAGCTCACATTCAAACATAAGCAACCGGATATTGTGAAAAATGCGGCTCATGCTTTTTCCACATTGTTGTCTAAGAATTTCAAAAATTTCCTTGGCCCTGCCGAACCTGTAATCCCAAGAATCAAGAATCAATATCTGCAGGAAATCATGCTGAAGCTTCCACCTGATATTAAGAAACTTGAAATTCAAAAAGAAATAATCCTGAATAACATTCATCTGCTTAAGGCAGAGAAGCGGTATAGAAGTGTAGTGATAGTGGCTGATGTGGATCCTGCCTGATTATCATTGGCAAAATATCTCAAAGCATTTACATGCTTTTTAAACTTTAAAATACAGAAGGTGTATGCAGCGAGTGATTAAACGAATAAACCCGTGAAATCACGGGTTTAAGTTGTGTGCGGAAGAGGAGATTCGAACTCCCACGCCCGTTAAGGCGCTACCACCTCAAAGTAGTGCGTCTACCAATTTCGCCACCTCCGCAACAAGGCTGCAAATCTACCTAAAATTCTCACTGAGAAAAACAGATTTTACCATTTTCTTTTAAAGACTGAAAAAGAAAGAGGATACCCTTTTGTATCAGAATCATTCGCCTGATTGAAAGGATCAGAATAAACCATTATACCCGTTTTCACATATAGGTTAAAAGGTAGTTAAAACACATCAAATAAATACACCAGGCTGAACTATTGGCCTGATTTATCGTCTTATTTCTGAATGATAAATCTGCAATAAAATGAAAAAGATAAATTACCTGTTACTTGGCATCACTATGGTGATTCTCGGTTCGTGCAGTTTCTCAAAAAACTACGCACAACCTGAATACTATACGCCCGGCGAAGGGGTTACCTACCAACGATTTTATGATGAGCTCAGTCCTTATGGCAATTGGATTCATAATGGCCAATACGGATATGTCTGGGCTCCCTTTGAGAGAGGTTTCAGACCTTACTCTACCAATGGCCGATGGGTATATACTTCTATGGGATGGACGTGGAAGTCAAATTACAGATGGGGCTGGGCACCGTTTCATTATGGCCGCTGGCTTTATGACTCCTTTTACGGATGGGTATGGGTACCAGGGTATGAGTGGGCACCGGCATGGGTAGCATGGGGTGGCAGTGCCGGATATTACGGCTGGGCACCTCTGGGTCCGGGAATGAGTATCAATATTAATATCGGAGCGATCCCTGCAAGAAACTGGTGTTTTGTTCCATCCAGATACATTAACAGTTCCAGACTTGACAGGTATTATGTTCGGCCTTCCCAAAATGTGACAATCATAAATAACACTACGATTATTAACAATAACTATTATGACAGAAGCGCTAACAGAACTTACAATGCCGGCCCACGGGTGATGGACGTGGAAAGGCAGACAAATCAAAGAATAGCGCCGGTAAGAGTGGTTAATATGTCCAATCCCGGAACTTCTGAAATCAGAAGAAACGAGCTGGCAATCTACAGGCCCCAGATAAAAGAAAGTAATTCCACAGACGTAAAACCCAGAAAAGTGCTGGATGCTCCTGTAAGAAACTTTGACAGAACCCCGGACAACAACAGCACAATCAGAAACAATGGTAATGGATTCTCAAATCCCCAAAACCGGGAAAGAGAAGATCTGATTAGAAACCCGGGCAATATCCGCACATTCCCTAATCAGACTCCGCAGGTTCAGGATTCTAAAAGGGAGCAGTTACCTACAGAAAAGAATCCCGAAATAAACTCGGAAAGGAACAGAGAAAGAATGGGGACTATCAGGACTTTCGACAACAAGAATCCGAACATAAACTCTGAAAAAAGACAAAGGAATTATGGAGAGATCAACCCCGAATCCGGACGAGATTTCAACCGTACCAATACAAAAGAAAACAGAAACAGAGAAATAGCACCACGTGAGGAGAGCAGAAGAGTTTTCAAAAACGAACAACCGCGGCAAAAACTTCCTTCACGGCCTGCAGAACCAGTGATTAAGGAAAGGCCTGTCCAAAAGGCACCTCCTGTAAAGCAGGTAGAAACAAAGAATAATCCTGTACAGTCAAACACAAGGACATTCAAAAATAATTAGGTATTTGATTGGTGAATGGTAAAGAAGAGGCTATACCAGTAATAATTCTGGTGTAGCTTCTTTTTTTTCGACCTGTCCGGTCCGAAACTATTGAAAGGCACAACCATCGATCATCAATTGGTGAAATCAATTTTTTGATAATTTGACGGCACCAATCGACTCGACCTTCTTTTTGGTGTCATTCCCTTTTTCTTTTGCCCAGATAAAAAAGAAACAATCCCGGAGCTGCAGGAATAAGGTTACTATTGTGGTGGCTAAGATTCTAAATTTATTACCCTTCCCTTCAGGGCTATCAGAAGTAATAAGAGGCAGAGGTTATTCAGATTTTAAATATATTACCCTGCCCTTCAGGGCAGGACTATAAAAGTCTCATCCAATAAAGGCTTTAGCCGCATTTCACTAAGAATAATGCGGCTAAAGCCGTAAGACCTAAATTCTTTCTCCGTTGGCTGAAGCCAACGGTAATATTATAGTAAGTAAATTCACTTTGAATATAAAATTACTTCTGGCAAAACGAGCAGTTGCGGCAGGAAGAGGCAATACGCAATTTGAAAATACTGACTTAGAAAAAGGCAAACCGCAGCAAACCTCTCAAAATATTTTACCGTTGGCTTTAGTCAACTGAAAAGAAAGACTATCTCCAGTACTACGTGTGTGTACTCACCACAAAAAATGGCGGGTCATTGCGGACGCCGATCTGCAATCTCGTGTGGCGTCCTTATGAGATTCCGAATCAGGTGCGGAATGACAACCTTATTATTGGTGGGTGAAAGACAACGACGAATGAAAAAATGCCCTGTCCTTTAGATTTGTTTTCTATGATTTTAGGACATATTACTAT
>JACFNA010000068.1:6372-15532 GCA_019455085.1 Chitinophagaceae bacterium | reverse complement strand
CCTGCAAGCGCAAGATTTAATACCGGCGTTGTATGACATTTGATATAAGGATGACACGACTCCACTACGTTTTTTCCCTGGGTGCCATATCTGAGATGGCCCAGCATCAACTCCCCGAGATAATCTATATGGCCTTTCATATAGTCAGGGTGCGCATCGATGTTTGCGTGATATTTTTTTACCTCTTCAATTTGGGCGGATATCTGAGAAAAGATGTCAGAGATGGCTTTGTTTGCGATACTTCTCAGCCGGTACATGAACGGGTATCCCGGTTTTACATCAAGCTTTACAGTGGCTATACCTGCACCATCCTGGCCGCGGTTGTGCTGCTTTTCCATAAGCAGGTATAGCTTGTTGAGCCCGTACAGGACACTGCCGTACTTCTCATGGTAATACTCAAAAGGTTTGCGTAATCTTATAAAAGCTAATCCGCATTCGTGTTGTATCGCGTCGCTCATATTATTTTAAGAAACGCAAAATTAGTTGAATTGTCAGAGAAACGCCTTTGTAATATCCTGAATAGCGGAAGAAATTTTGTTAATCTCTGTAGGGGCTACTCTGAATAAAGCCGTGAGGAATCCTTATTTACCTGCGGTGCTACTACTCTTTACCCACTTATCCATTTCAGCACACTTCTGATATTCAGGGTCAATGCTGATATAGAAGTCGGTAACCCGTTCGTGGAACCATTTGTCAAGCGCTTCATTCTTTTTTTCCTCAAGCGCTTTGGCGGCTATTTTATCATAATCGTCCCTGAGGTTTTCCCGGTGAGGCTCTGTCTTTGAAATAAGGTACACGATTCTGACTCCTTTTTTCCCTCTGTAATCTGTAAACTCAACGGGCTTTGAGTAATGCCCTACTTTCAAAGTGTCCATTAGAAAAAGCAGATCCTTGTCGAGCTCATCATAAGTTAGATTAGTAGAGAAGTTGTTGTTTGCAATCAGCCCGCCGGTGAATTTGTTGTTTTCATCTTCGCTGTATTTGTCCACTGCTTCGCCAAACTTCATCTTGCCGTCCACCAGCAGCGTCCTGATAGAATCGAGGAATTGCATGGTCTGGTTGATTTCAATAGAACTTACCTGAGGTATTTTCAGGATATGGCGAACCGTGGCATCGTCTCCTCTCTTACTCACCATCTGGATGATGTGGTATCCGAATCTCGATTTGAAAACACCGGATATCTGACCATCCTTTAGTCCAAAGGCTTTTGCGAGGAATGTAGGATCGATTGATTTTTCATTACGGTTTATTTCTATGAGGCCGCCATCCTGCTTCGTCCCCGGATCATCGCTATAGAGTCTGGCAAGGGCATCAAATGTTTTTGCACCGCTTTCTACCTGTTCTTTGTAATCTTTAAGCTGGTCTATGACGTAAGTCTCTACCTCTCTGTTGGGTTTGGGAAAGATAACGACCTGGCCCACTTCAACTTCAGATTCATAGAAATGGAGGCTGTCCTTCGGTATTTTGTTGTAGTAGTCTGTTACCTCTTCGGGAGTGATTCTGATGTTTCCCCAGATTTTTTCTCTTTCGCCCTCAGCAAGACGGTTTTCCCTGATCATAGGCCGGAATTCTTCCTTAATCTGAAAGACCGTTTTACCGATGATTCTTTCCATCATTTCTTTACTTCCGTAAATGCTGATGAAGTATTGAATTCTTTTGTCCAGGTCTGATTCTACTGCGTCATCACTTACGGGGATGGAATCTTTTTCAGCCTGGGCTACCAGTGCTTTTAAGGCAATAGCCTGTTCAAGCAGCAGGCAGTCTACGTTGTCGGGAAGCTGTTCTGTGCTGCTTCTCTTTATATCGTATATTTTGTTGTCGATATCGCTTTTGAGAATAATCTTATCTGCAACCGTTGCAATTATCTTGTCGGCCACCACGTGTTTCAACTGAGCATTGGCTGTAATGCCGGCTACCAGCAGGAAACTAAAGGCAATAATTTTTTTCATCCCGGAAAATCCTGTTTTGCTTTGCTCAAAAATACACCCGACATGGGTGCAGAAAATTATTTTTAAGTTAAAACGGCTTATAATGTACGTTTCACCTCTATCTCTTCAAATGATTCAATGAAGTCTCCTACTTTAATATCGCTGTAGTTCTTTATGGTCAGACCACATTCCGTATTGTTGGCCACTTCTTTTACGTCGTCCTTGAATCTCTTTAGACTGCCAAGTTCGCCGGTATGAATGATAATCCCGTCTCTGACAAGTCGGATACGGTTGTTTCTGGTAATCTTACCCTCTACGACAATACATCCGGCGACGGTAGCTTTATCAAACTTGTAGGTTTCTTTTATTTCTACCACACCCAGTACTTTTTCCTGAATCTTTGGTTCCAGCATACCTTCCATAGCACTTGTCACTTCGTCGATGGCATCGTAGATGATGGTGTAGGTCTTTATTTCCACCCCTTCTTTTTCAGCCAGTCGGGTGGCCTGGAGTGCCGGTCTTACATTAAATCCGATGATAATGGCATCTGAAGCTGTGGCCAGCATCACGTCGGTTTCAGTGATCTGCCCGATTCCTTTATGGACGATACTTACTGCAATTTCTTCAGTGCTAAGCTTTTGAAGGCTGTCGCTCAGTGCTTCTACCGATCCATCCGTATCTGCACGGAGAATGAGGTTCAGTTCCTTAAAGTTTCCAAGAGCCAGGCGACGCCCGATTTCATCGAGTGTGATGTGTTTTTTAGCCCGCATACCCTGTTCGCGCAGAATCTGTGATCTTTTATTTGCAGTTTCTTTTGCTTCACTCTCTGAATTGTACACCTTGAAGACTTCCCCCGCCTGAGGTGCTCCGTTTAACCCCAATACCTGAACTGGAGTAGAAGGAGGAGCAGTATCCACGCGATTGTTTCTTTCGTTGAACATAGCCTTTACACGACCATAGTGCTGGCCGGATACCAGAATATCACCCACCCTGAGTGTGCCGGTTTGCACCAAAAGTGTGGCTACAAAACCGCGCCCTTTGTCAAGAGAGGCTTCTATTATTGAGCCCGAGGCAGACCTTTTGGGATTTGCTTTGAGGTCCAATAAATCTGCTTCGAGTAACACTTTGTCTAGCAGGAGGTCCACGTTCAGGCCTTTCTTTGCGCTTATTTCCTGGCTCTGATATTTTCCACCCCAGTCTTCTACGAGGATGTTCATGGCAGCCAGTTGTTCTTTAATTTTTTCGGGGTTAGCGCCTTCTTTATCTATTTTATTGAGCGCAAAGACCATTGGTACGTTAGCTGCCTGTGCGTGGGAGATGGCCTCCTTGGTCTGGGGCATCACCGCATCGTCGGCAGAGATTACAATCACCGCAATATCCGTAATCTTGGCACCGCGCGCACGCATGGCAGTAAATGCTTCGTGACCCGGAGTATCAAGGAAAGTGATAGATCGGTTGTCTTTGAGCTTCACTTCATAAGCACCAATATGCTGTGTGATTCCTCCGGCCTCACCTGCGATGATATTGGTGTGGCGAATGTAATCCAGTAGTGAAGTCTTACCGTGATCAACGTGTCCCATGATGGTAACGATTGGAGGCCTTGGCACAAGGTCTTCCGGATCGTCTTCCTCGTCTTCTTCGCTTATTTCGTGTGAGTCGTCGATGCTGATGAATTCTACTTCATAGCCGAATTCACCGGCTACGAGCTCTATCACATCGGCCTCGAGTCGTTGGTTTATTGATACCATAATGCCGAGGCTCATACACTTGCTGATTACGTCAGCGAAGGAAACGTCCATCAGGGAGGCAAACTCACTTACTGAAATGAATTCTGTTACCTGAAGTTTTTTATCTGTTCCTTCCTCTGTGTTGAGTTGTTCTTCGGCCTCTGCCTGTTTTCTCTTTCTGTGTTTCGCACGCTGGCTCTTACCACGGCCACTCGCGCCGGCAAGTTTGGCCTGTGTTTCCCTGATCTTATCCTGAATTTCCTTTTCGTCAATTTCTTTTTCCTCTGCCCTGTCGTTCCTTCTGCCGGTGCGGTTAGGATGGGCTCTTCCATGCTGAATGTCGGGCCCTACGGACTTTCTTGCTACTTTTATGCGTGCTCTCTTCTTCTTTTCGCCTGATGATTTTTTGGCATCAGGGGTCTCGCTGAGGTCTATCTTGTCGACAACTGTGAGTCCTGTAAGTTTTTTTGCATGAAGCCTGAGTGTTTCAGGTTCTTTGGTTTCAGGCTCTTCCGGAGTGATGGTTGCAGCGGGTTGTTCTTCCTCTACAGGTTCTTTGGATTCTTTTGCTGCTTTGCTTTTTGCTTTGGGCTTTGTTTCCTTCTTTGGCCTTACAGATGAATCGATAGTATCTATATCTATCTTCCCAACTACTTTCACTCCATCAATTTCAGGTGCTACAACCGGTACGTGGTTAGGGTCGTCCTCTGGAAGTGCTTCAGCCTGTTTGCCTTCTTCCTGCTTTGCCGGTTCAGTTTCTTTTGCAGCAGTGGTTTCGGCGGGTTGTGGCTCTTCTTTTGGTTTTTCGGGTTCTTTCTTTACGATTGAAAGGTCCTGTTCGTCTTTTCTTTTCTTAACTTCCGGAGCGGTAGTTTTTGGCAGATCTACTTCCTCAGCCTTCTTTTTAGCGAGTTTGTCGGGCTGAAATTCTTTTTGAAGTGCCACGTACATTTCCTCGGTAATTTTTGAAGAAGGTTTCAGCTCTGTAGTATCGAAACCTTTATCTGTCAGGAAGTCCATCAGGGTATCTTTCCCTATGTTGAACTCCAGCGCAGCTGCCATTACCCTTGGTGTCTTAACTTCTGCCATTTAAAATTCTTCTCCTCTTCCAAATCGTATTATGGAAGACTTTGTCTGGTTTAAAAATACTTTATATAGAAGGGCAGCTCCTTTTGGCGGCTGCCCGTCAATTACTCTTTTGAAAGCTCTTCTTCGAGGATTCTTTTTACGTCTTCTACGGTCTCAGCTTCCAGATCTGCTCTTCTTGCCAGATCTTCATTAGACAGTTTCAAAACGCTTTTTGCTGTATCGCAGCCGATTTTTTTCAGGGCATCTATTACCCATCCTTCAATTTCGTCTGCAAATTCATCAAGATCCACGTCAATTTCTTCATCAGCATCTTCATCATCTCTGAACACATCGATTTCGTAACCTGTAAGCTCACTTGCCAGCTTAATATTTACACCGCGGCGTCCGATTGCCAGCGACACCTGGTCGGGGCGAAGGTAAACTCTTGCATGTTTGGTCTCGTTATTGAGCTCCATGCTTGATATCTTGGCTGGTGTCAGCGATCTCTGAATCAGTAGCTGGATGTTATTGGTCCAGTTTATCACATCGATGTTTTCGTTTCTCAGTTCGCGTACAATCCCATGGATACGGCTTCCTTTCATACCTACGCATGCGCCCACCGGGTCTATTCTGTCGTCGTAGCTTTCCACAGCCACCTTGGCTCTTTCTCCCGGATCTCTCACTATCTTCTTAATTACAATCAGTCCGTCAAAGATTTCCGGTACTTCAATTTCCAACAGTTTGGCAAGGAATGAAGGATCTGTCCTGGAAAGTATGATGGCTACCTGGTTGTTCTTAATTTCCACTTTCTTGACCACAGCCCTGATGGTCTCGCCTTTCTTAAAGAAGTCGGATGGGATTTGCTCAGATTTTGGGAGCAACATTTCATTGCCTTCTTCATCTAAGAGTAATATTTCTTTTTTCCATACCTGATAAACCTCGCCGGTAATGATTTCGCCGATGCGGTCTTCATATTTTTTCATCAGGATGTTTTTCTTCAGGTCGTTAATACGCGCTGCCAGGGTCTGACGTCCTGCGAGGATAGCACGTCTTCCAAATTCTTTCTGAATATCTACTTCTTCCAGCAATTCTTCACCTACCTGATAGTCGGGTTCAATTTTGATTGCATCTTTGAGCTCAATTTCAGTAAGCGTATTGTATAGGTCATCGTCCTCTACGATGGTACGTCTCCTGAAAATCTCCAGGTCACCTTTCTGGTCGTTTACAATCACGTCAAAGTTTTCGTCAGATCCGTATTTCTTACGAATGAGCGTTTTGAATACGTCTTCCATCACTTTCATTAAGGTAGGCCTGTCGATGTTTTCTGCCTCCTTGAACTCCTGGAATGATTCGATCAAATTAATACTTGCCATAGTATTGATTTTTTTAAAATGTTACCAGCACTTTTACCTGCCGGATTTCTTTAAACGGAATAGTTATAATTTCAGGTTCCGATTGCTTTTTCTTCTTTTTTTCTTCCTTCTCCAGTGAAATTTCCTCCTCTGTTACCCCTGTAAGCCGCCCTTTGAGCCGGGTTCCGTCGTCTTTTTGCACGTCGATGTTTCTTCCAATATTTTTCCTGAACTGCCGACGTTCGGTGAGGGGCCTGTCTATACCCGGAGAGGATACCTCCATAGAGAAATTCTGGTTTTCAAAAAACTGTTGGTCTTCCACAAATTTGTAAAGGGCTCTGTTCACTTCCGCACATCGCTCTATATTCATCCCGTTATCCGCATCCAGCAGTACTGTGACCTTGTGGGTAGCACTGATAGTAGTTTCGAGGACGAACACTTCCGGCCATTTCTGGATAAATTTTTCTACGAATCCGGTAATTTCCGATACGATCTTTTCCTGAACCATATTTTTTTTGAAAACTTCCTCTTTTAGAACAGAAGAAGGGAACGCTTCCGTTCCCTTTCACCATTCTTTTGCAGCCGCAAATATACGACAGTAAAGGATTAACGTCAAAAAATAATTTTACTGCTTAAAAGCAGATTAACAATTTATTCGGGAGGAATTTCAATGGGAACATGGATGGGCTATACAATTTGCATAAATTTGTTGCTATGAATTTGTTCAGGGTATTAGCTAAAATATTTTTGATTTATCTAGCCTACAAAGTAGTAGTGGATTTTATTATACCTACATTCAGGAGTGTGGGACAATTAAAGGGCCAGATGAAGAATATGCAGGAGCGAATGGATGCGCAGTCCCGGGATCGTTCCACAGGTTCTTCCTCTTCCCAAAAGCAATCAGCACCGGAAAATGTGGGGGAGTATATTGAGTTTGAAGAGGTGAAGAACCCTGATTAATTCGCCGGCAAAAGTCCCAAATCTTCAATCATCATGTGTTGCTTTAGCCAGATACCCTTTATCCCGGCTGACTCTGCCCCATGTACGTTTTGGATAGAATCGTCAATAAAGATGGTACGACCGGGGTCCAGGTTTTCCTTTTTTAGCACCCATTCAAAGCATTCCCTGTCCGGTTTTCTGGTGCCGGTGTCGTAACTATAAATGCAGGAAGTGAAGTATTGTTCAAAAGGAGCCTTTCGTGGTTTTGAGTAATAAATTTCTTTCAGTACGTCTGTGTGTATCTTGTTTGTGTTACTAAGAAGGTAAAGAGCGTAATAAGGTTTTAGCCTTTCCAGATATTGCAGACTTTTTTCGCGAAAATCGAGAAGCATACTGTTCCATGCTGTTTCAATCTGATGGTCAGATAAGTTTAGCCCTGTGATATTCCGGAGCTCACTGTAGAATTCGGCTACAGGAATAGTGCCTTTCTCAAGCCTTCTGAAGATATCGCTGGCATCTGCCTGGCTATAAAGTTCGTCGAAGCGGTTTACCCCGAGGGCCTCGAATGCTGTTTTGGTTTTGTTGTAGTCGATGTCTAACAAAACACCCCCCAAATCAAAAATGATATTCTTTATTTGCTGCATCCTTGCAAAGAAAATTAATTTATTACGATAAACGAATTTCTCTATTTTTGCAAGCCCCGAAAAGGGGAGGTAATGATCCGGAGGTTTCGATAGTTTCAGAACTCTGGACAGCACCAGTTTCAAGTTCTGGATAAAAACTTGAAATGATATTTGGATGTAATAGTCCGCGGGCTCCCGATAGTTATCGGGATTCCGGTTGGTTAGAGCACCTGACTCTCCCACGGGCTCCCGATAATTATCGGGACTTCAGTTGGTTAGAGCACCTGACTCTCCCGATAGCTATCGGGACAGGTGGTCCCAGGTTCAAGTCCTGGCTAAAAACTTGAAATGATATTTGGATGTAATAGTCTGCGGGCTCCCGATAATTATTGGGACTCCGGTTGGTTAGAGCACCTGACTCTCCCACGGGCCTATAGCTCAGTTGGTTAGAGCACCTGACTCATAATCAGGTGGTCCCAGGTTCAAGTCCTGGTGGGCCCACAAATAAAACCGTACTTTACAACAAGTGCGGTTTTTTTATGATAGCCTGTTACATCATTTATTCGCAATCAATTGATACCTTTTATGTAGGTATCACCCAGGAAAGCATTGAGTCTCGTGTAGCCAAACATAAGGCCGGTACTTATGGAACTCATTTTACTTCATGAGCAAAGGATTGGGAATTGTTTCTGCTTCTTCCTTGTGATTCTGTTTCTCAGTGTATGAAAATAGAAAGACATATTAAAAAGATGAAAAGCAGAAAATATTATCAGAATCTAAAAACGTACCCGGAAATTTTTCAGAGACTTAGGGAAAGGTATAAGAGCACCTGACTCTCCCGATGGGTATCGGGACAGGTGGTCCCAGGTTCAATCCCGATGGCTATCGGGAGGTGGGCCCACAAATAAAGCCGTACTTTACAACAAGTGCGGTTTTTTTATGATAGCCTGTTACATCATTTATTCGCAATCAATTGATACCTTTTATGTAGGTATCACCCAGGAAAGCATTGAGTCTCGTGTAGCCAAACATAAGGCCGGTACTTATGGAACTCATTTTACTTCATGAGCAAAGGATTGGGAATTGTTTCTGCTTCTTCCTTGTGATTCTGTTTCTCAGTGTATGAAAATAGAAAGACATATTAAAAAGATGAAAAGCAGAAAATATTATCAGAATCTAAAAACGTACCCGGAAATTTTTCAGAGACTTAGGGAAAGGTATAAGAGCACCTGACTCTCCCGATGGGTATCGGGACAGGTGGTCCCAGGTTCAATCCCGATGGCTATCGGGAGGTGGGCCCACAAATAAAGCCGTACTTTACAACAAGTGCGGTTTTTTTATGATAGCCTGTTACATCATTTATTCGCAATCAATTGATACCTTTTATGTAGGTATCACCCAGGAAAGCATTGAGTCTCGTGTAGCCAAACATAAGGCCGGTACTTATGGAACTCATTTTACTTCATGAGCAAAGGATTGGGAATTGTTTCTGCTTCTTCCTTGTGATTCTGTTTCTCAGTGTA
>JACFNA010000068.1:0-6272 GCA_019455085.1 Chitinophagaceae bacterium | reverse complement strand
CAGGCAAAGGATTGGGAATTGTTTCTGCTTCTTCCTTGTGATTCTGTTTCTCAGTGTATGAAAATAGAAAGACATATTAAAAAGATGAAAAGCAGAAAATATTATCAGAATCTAAAAACGTACCCGGAAATTTTTCAGAGACTTAGGGAAAGGTATAAGAGCACCTGACTCTCCCGATGGGTATCGGGACAGGTGGTCCCAGGTTCAATCCCGATAGCTATCGGGAGGTGGCCCACAAATAAAACCGTACTTTACAACAAGTACGGCTTTATTATGGTTTCCTGTTACATCATTTATTCGCAATCAATTGATACCTTTTATGTAGGTATCACTCAGGAAAGTATTGAGTTTCGTTTAGCCAAACATAATGCCGGCACTTATGGAACTCATTTTACTTCCCAGGCAAAGGATTGGGAATTGTTTCTGCTTCTTCCTTGTGATTCTGTTTCTCAGTCTATGAAAATAGAAAGACATATTAAAAAGATGAAAAGCAGAGGAAATCTTTTTGTTTAAAAAAGTATCCTCAACTCTTCCACACACTTAGCAAAAAAGCACAAGCTGTATGAACTCAAAATGCACATAAGTAAGAAAAAGAAAAGGCTACCGCAGCCGGCAGCCTTTTAGTGTATTTCAAAGGTATTGCAGAAGGATTAGAATTGCACACCCAGCCCCACTTTGAATCCTCTGTTAAATGCGTTAGTGCTCTTATCTGAGTCTATTTTCATCAATCCGTAATCGTAGGATGCAGAAATATTAAGCCCGTTGGCAAACTGATATCCGATCCCCACAGAAACAGAAGCATCCCATTTGTTCAGGATATCGCTAACATCCATCTCTTTATTCAGGAGGTTGATTCCCAGAATGCCTGCAGTTGCTTTCAAATTGGCATTGGCCAGGTAAGAAATCTGTGGCCCTGCAAAGACCTGCAACCCGTTCCAGCTGCCTTTCAGATACAGTGGCACATCTATATACTGAGTTTGCAGGTCAGCCTTGGCGTTAGCTCCCAGAAATTCTACCCCTTTAATATCGAATCCGCCTTTTAACTGGTAGCCTTTTTGTGAATAATAAATTCCGGGTTCTACAGAGACATGTTCAGAGAGGGGTACGTTTACATATCCACCTGCAAAGAATCCTGTGCGGTCTGAAGTGAAGACAATCCCGTTGGTGAAGTTCACCAGTTGATTCAGGCTTTCTACTGCATCTCCTCTGACACCGGAATTACTGACCCCTGCCTTAACACCCAGATTGGTTAGGTTTTGTGAATAGGCAAGTCCTGACAGGGTAAATAATGATAAGAGTAAAATTATATGTTTCATGGTTTTGGGCAAGGTGCATTTTAAAGGCCCCTTCAATAATATCAGAATTGATTTCGCTTGCCAGGATTAAAAGATAAAGGATAAGTTTCTGTTAAAGCACTAAAGCACCTTCGTGAGAAATGAGTTAAATTGCTTTAGTAAACCTTACTGTATGCAACGACGAAAATTCCTATATTCAACTTTGCTTGCGATGGCGGCATTACGAACTCAGGGAAAGGCTGCCGCATTCTTTTCTCCTGCTGAGTGGAAGATTACGATGCTTACAGACGATCTGGGTATTTTCACGGAATCGGGTGGTACCATCCTTTTCAATCTGTCCCGATCGGGTATTATAGTGGTAGATAGTCAATTTCCTGCGAGTGTGCCGCATTTAATTGAAGAACTTAAGAAGAAGGGCATACCCTTCCATTTATTGATTAATACGCATCATCATGGTGATCACACATCGGGGAACATTGTTTTCAAGCCACTTATTTCACGTGTAATCGCACATGTTAACTCTCTCCACAATCAGGAAGTTGTGGCCAGAAGACAAAATAGTTTGGATAAACAGTATTTCCCAACAGAAACTTTTTCAGAATCGACAGTGGTAAAAACGGATGACCAACAGATTAATCTGAATTATTTTGGTGCCGCTCACACTAATGGTGATGCTGTGATTCATTTTGAAAGGGAAAATGTTGCCCATGTGGGTGACCTTGTTTTTAACAGAAGACATCCCTTTGTGGACAGGTCAGCCGGTGCAAACATAAAGAGTTGGATCAGTGTGTTGCATAAAATCCGCAGCGACTATGATGATGACACGACTTTTGTTTTTGGCCATGCAGGAGAGGGGTATCAGGTAACGGGTAAGAAGCAGGATATTCTTGCCTTTGAAGACTACCTCTCTCGTGTGCTGGATTATGTGCAGGGACAGATTAAAGCAGGTAATTCACTGCAGGAAATCATTGAAAAGACTACCGGCATACCGGGTGCTGCCGAGTGGAAAGGGGAGGGAATCAGCCGGCCACTTACAGCGGCTTATGAGGAGTTAACAACTTCCTGAGTTATTTGAGGATATCCAGAATCTCCCACATTTTTTTGCGGGTAACAGCACCACTCCCATCATAGTTGTTTATGATGAATGCAAATGCATATTCTCCTGATTTATTCCTGATAATCCCCGTATAGGAAAGTACACCACTAATAGAACCGCTTTTCATTTTGATACCATTTATTACAGGAAATCCGGCGTAGTACGACTGAAACCAGGGTTGTTTTCTTGTGTACAGGAGTATGTTAACAAGGTTGCTTGTAGTGATTCTGTTTTGAGGGGATAGCCCACTTCCATCGATAAGTCCGAGATTATCCACGCCGATATTTTTCTTTTTCCAGAATTCTCTAACTACGCTGACTCCATCACCAGTGGAGCCACTCCTCCCGGAATTTACCGCAATTGTCTTCAGCAATGCCTCTCCATAGAGGTTAATGCTCTTTTGCAGAAACCAGTAACTAATACTGTCCAGTTTGGGAGACTCGACATAGAAGATATCCCTGTCTGGCTCTAAGTCGGTTATATCAGTCGTTTTGGGATATTCCAAATCGACATCTTCTACCTTCTTTTTCTTTAAGGCTGCTTCAAGAGTTATAGCAAACTGCCTTGCAGGATCAGGCATACTACCCGATATGGTAAACTTATTTTCCTTTACCGGAATAGTGCCACGTACAAAACCCGTGTCCCCGAATAGTGGAAGATAGATATAGGCATTATCTCCACTTCCTTCTTTAGCAGATTTCAGTTGTGATTTGAGTTGTAGCCCTGACACATAGTGAGGATTTGTTCCGGCAATAGTTACCGCAGACCCGATAGTACTCCCTGATTTCAGGAACAGATCATATTGGTTCTCTCGCCAGTTGAAGGCCCGTGCTCCTGCTCCATAGTAGTTGCCGATATCCTGCCAGATCCATCCGTCGGGAATAACTTCTCCATCCATGATTCGCTCATCGATCAGTACATGGCCTTTGATTGTCTGAATCCCGGCCTGTTGTAATTTATTAAGAATATAATTTAGGATCTCCTGCTCTTTGGTTTGGGTGTATCGCCAGGTACCAAAGGTAGGGTCTCCACTTCCTCTGATGATGAGGTCTCCGTGAAGCACTCCATTTGAAATGGTGCCTTTGCAGGCTATTCGGGTTTTATAATTGAAGTCATTCCCCAATAATTCAAAAGCCGTTGCAGAGGTAATCACCTTAAGCGTACTGGCAGAGGCCAGTCCCATGTCTTCATTTCTGCTGAATATAACACTGCCGTCAGCGACATTTTTTACCAAAAGGCTGATGCTGGCATTCTTATAACTGGGGTTCGAAGTCAGATTTTGCCATGCTTTATTGAGTTGGTCTTTCAGAGGCTGGGATTGGGCAGCAGATGTGAAAAAGATGAGTGCAATGAAGACGAGTTGTTTCAAGTTTTCTGATTTTTAGGAACAAAGATTGTATTTAATTCACAAAATCAGCGTCCGGACATGGTTTATGTTTTTCTAAATTTATGGCCGGATAAGTAGAACATGAATTAATACAGATCATGAAAAGAAGTGTGAATGCAACAATTATTACGATAGGAGACGAACTATTGATTGGCCAGGTCATCGACACGAACAGTGCTTTTATGGCAAAGGTTTTAAATCGTGCAGGTGTCTCTGTTATACGAAAGCTGGCAGTGTCTGATAATGCCGAAGCGATAAGAGCCGCGGTAGACAGGGAGGTGAATGAGGTGTCGGTTATATTGCTGACAGGGGGCCTTGGCCCCACATCGGATGATGTAACCAAGCAGGCACTGGCTGCCTATTTCGGCGTAAAGATGATAGAAGACAAAGGGGCTTTGAGAAATGTAAAGAGGTTGTATGAAAAGGTGTATAAGAAACCTTTGAATCCGGTTAACCTCAGGCAGGCTGAAGTTCCCGAGGGCTGTAAGGTGATTATAAATAAAAGAGGGTCTGCTCCCTGTATGCAGTTTGAGAAAGGGAGATCGTTGATCTTTAGCCTTCCGGGCGTACCCTTCGAGATGGAGGGATTGATGCCGGACATAGTTACTGCAATCCGGGAACGTTTTCAACTGCCAAAGGTGATACACCATACGGTGATTACTGCCGGCATAGGTGAAAGTGAAATGGCTGCTATTCTGGCGGATTTTGAAAAAGAAATCGCTCCAAAGACAAGCCTGGCCTACTTACCCGGATTAGGGATACTCCGTTTGAGGCTGACATCGGTAGTTACAGGGAAGGAAGAGGAGGAGAAAGTGAACCGTCACGTACGTATGCTTAAGAAGTTGGCTCATCAATACCTGATTTCTTCTGATGATACCCCTGTTGAAGAAGCAGTGGGCAAATTGTTACTGAGGAAGAAAAAGTCGGTAGCAACGGCTGAAAGCTGTACCGGAGGGTTTATAGCTTCTATGATTACCTCTGTTTCCGGAGCATCTGCTTATTTTCCGGGTGGTATAGTATCCTATTCCAATGCGGTAAAATCAGGCACACTGGGCGTGAAAACAACTACATTAAAGAAGCATGGTGCGGTTAGCGAAGAGGTGGTGAGGGAGATGCTGAAAGGGGTATTAAAAAAGATGAAATCAGACTATGGAATTGCTGTATCGGGAATTATGGGTCCTGGAGGGGGGAGCGAACAAAAGCCTGTGGGTACGGTTTGGATTGCTGTAGGGAGCAACCACAGGATGGATACACGAAAACTGCACTTTCGGTTTGACAGAAAACGGAATATTCAGTCCACTGCACTACGGGCTCTTTTTATGTTGAAACTATTCCTTGAAAATGAATAAAGTACTTTCCTTAAATTATATTTTTATAAAAAGTGTGGAAGGCTATTGGGCAGTCCGGCAGAAGAAAATTAAGTGATAGGACTACGTCAATTCTAAACCGGCGTGGTCTTTGAGCTACTTTGCTGGAAATTAATCATAAAGTTTTGTATATTTAGGGAGCGAACGTTATCTTCGCACTCTTTTAATTCGAAACCAATTCATAAACCACCCAAAAAAATTTCTATTTTTTATGGCTGTAAAAATGAGATTGCAACGTCATGGCTCCAAGAAAAGGCCATTCTACTTTATCGTAGTTGCAGATGCAAGAAGTCCGAGAGACGGAAAATTCATTCAGAAGTTAGGAACTTACAATCCTTTGACGGTGCCTGCCACCATTCAGATTGACAGGCAAAAAGCGTTGGAGTGGCTGCACAAGGGTGCACAACCAACCGACACTGTTCGCAGGATTTTGAGTTTTAAAGGCGTGCTTTATCTGAAGCACCTACTTCGCGGAGTTTCACTCGGCCTGTTTGACGAAGCTGCTGCAATGGAGAAGTTTACCAAATGGAGCGAAGAGCACGATGCAGATTTTGCCAGAAGACAGGAAAAACACAAAAAAGCCAAAGCTGCTGCAAGACCTGTTTTTGTGAAGAAAGAGAAGCCCGCTGCAAAGGAAGAAGCTCCGTCAGAGCCGGCTTCTGAAGCTCAGGCAGATTCTTCAGAACAACCGGAAGTGCCTGCTGAATAGGTGAAGTAACTCCTGAAAAATTCTTTAAAGCTGCCTGTTAAAAGCAGCTTTTTTTTATTTATTCACGGATATATATCATTGTTACAAGCTTAATCCAGCTCTCCTTCGCGCCATAAATAGGCCCAGAATGTCTGGTGACTTCCAAGGAATAGCTTCATTAGCAGAGGCATGGCCCTAAATCCGGTTTCTGCATTCATGAAAGCAGTAAGGCTTTCACCCGTAGCAGGATTCGAGATAAAGTAACATCTGAATCCGGGATTAGATCCTGTATGCCAAAGCCATGTGCCTGCCTCATTGTATTGAAGGCGCACTCCCAATGCAACCGGCACGTGCGCATCGTCCGGAGATGGCTTGTCTCCCTTCCTTACATCTGCTGCTTTTGAGAGCATCATTTTGTGTGTTTCGGGTTGTAAACTAA
>JACFNA010000067.1 GCA_019455085.1 Chitinophagaceae bacterium | reverse complement strand
CACTAAAGGGTACACATGAATATTGGCAAACGGAGGAATTGTCAGGTGCTCTTTAAACGCCGGTCCCCAGGCATAAAAAGTAGCCTGCATGTCCTGCGCTTCATTATCGTATCCATGCTCGCCCGGAGACGATTTTCGTGTAGAGAAATTGAACGCCTTGCCTGCCGGAGCCACCATAAGGATATCTCCAATCCTGCCATAACGGTCATCTCTTGCTGCATAATGCCAGCGCCTTGGTGTCTTCTTTTTCAGGTACACTGCATATCTGTCCCCTGCTTCATTTTTAAGGGCCCTGTATGCTTTCTTAATTTCTTTTTTAGACAGATTCTTTGCGTATAACTGTACCATAGAAGCTCCGATAGCCACATTAAATTTGGAAGAGTCAAGTGATTGGGGGCGCCTGAAAGGATGTTGGGTATCCACATTACTCATGCCATGGTCCGAAAGGAAAATATAATTTACCGGAAGGCCCAGTGCATCTGTCATCTGAGTCAGTTTCCTGACTGCCTCATCCACAAAATGAACTGCTGCCTTCACACTGTCATTATCTACTCCATAACTATGTTCCTGATGATCCACTTCAGGCATATAAAAAGTAATCATGTGCGGGCGCTTATCTTCCGGCAACTGCAGCCATTCTTTTACAATCTCTATTCTGCGATCTATAGGAATCTGCTCATTATAATGATAATAATATGTAGGATAAGTCCCATCAATGGGGGCCTCGGAGCCTACCCAGTAAAAACTCGCAGAGAGCATCTGCTGTTTCTCGGCCAACACCCAGATCGGGATTCCTCCATACCATGAAGGATCCGTTACTGCACTCCGGTCGCGCAGTGCATACCGTTGTGTACCATTATTTCTGTAAAAAGTGTTAGCTACAATTCCATGATGTGCAGGACGCAGGCCGGTGGCTATGGTATAGTGATTGGGAAAAGTCAGTGAAGGAAAGGAGGGCTGCATTGATGGAGCCTGCACCCCCTCGGCTCTTTTCTGTTTGAGGAACTGTGCGTTATACTTATCAGCCAAATCATATCTGAATCCATCAGCCGAAATCATTATCACATAGGGTTTGGACTGTTGCACGGCGCTATTTGCTCTCCCTGCCACTACATATTGCACGGTATCCTGCGCCTGAGAAGAAAGTATAAAAATGCAATTGACTAAAAATAAAAGCAAGCCTGTTTTGAGATACTTCATCCTGAAAGAGTTTTGGCAAATGTAGCACACATTATCCTGAACATTATTCCATAATATTGTAGTGATTACGTACACGCATCAGCAACATCACAAAAGGAATCTATAAGCAAATGCCTGAGGAAAAAGACGAGCTGGTTTATCAAATTGCCTTAACAATGATATCTGGAATTGGCGATGTGTATGCACGACAATTGGTAAATCATTTCGGCAAGGCATCTGCCGTGCTCAACGCACGCAGACGCGATCTTCTCTGCATCGAAGGGATGGGAGAAGCCCGGGTAGAGGCATTAAAAAAGCCTGATTTTAAGACCGCCGAAAAAGAAATCGAGTTCATACAATCCTCCGGTATCCGGCCTTTATTTTTTACAGACAAAGACTATCCTTCCAGACTGCTGCACTGCTATGATAGTCCGGTATTGATTTATTATAAGGGAAATGCCAATCTCAATCACGAAAGAATTGTGGGAGTGGTGGGTACCAGATCTCCTACAGACTATGGCAGACATGAGTGTGAACAGCTGATTGACGGACTGTCTTCAGAAAATATAATAATCGTGAGTGGACTCGCATTTGGTGTGGACACTATCGCCCACAGGGCTGCGCTGAAAAATAACCTCAGCACAGTGGGTGTCCTGGCTCATGGATTAGACAAAATATATCCTGCAGAAAATCGGGAGTTGGCAAAAAAAATGATTGAAACCGGTGGGTTACTTACTGAGTTCAGATCCGGTACTATCCCTGACAGGATGAACTTCCCCTCCCGGAATCGAATAGTAGCAGGTATGTGCGACTGTATTGTTGTGGTCGAATCCGGTAAAAAGGGAGGTTCGTTGATTACTGCAGGCCTGGCCAACGATTACAACCGTGATGTCTTTGCCTTCCCGGGACGCACCTCTGATCCGAGGAGCGAAGGTTGCAACCTCTTAATTAAAAACAATAAGGCTGCATTAATCACGGGAGCAGAAGATTTGCTGCGGAATATGGGGTGGCAAAAGGAAAAGAAAAATAAAACCGGAAGGCAAAGACTCCTTTTTCCGGACCTGCAACCTGATGAACAGGCAATAGTCACACTCTTACAAAATGAAGGGCCACAACATATCGACGACCTGCACCTGAAAACCCGGCTTAATGGCAGCGCCATAGCCCAGGCCCTCCTTATGCTCGAGATGCAAGGGCTCATCAACTCCCTTCCGGGAAAAATTTATGAACTTAATTAAGAAAAATTTCTGCCAGGCGGATAACCAAAAAATTTATCTTTGCACATGGCTACAATAAATAAATCTCCACGCAATACATTCGGATCACTTGAAGAGGCGCTCACATTTGATGATGTGCTGCTTGTGCCAGGTTACAGCGAAGTGCTCCCCAGAGATGTGAATATCTCTACAAAGCTTACGAAGGATATCACACTCAATATTCCTTTTCTCAGTGCAGCTATGGACACGGTCACAGAGGCCAAACTGGCTATCTCATTAGCCCGTGAAGGCGGAATCGGAATTCTCCACAAGAATATGAGTATCGAAAATCAGGCTGCCCACGTCAGAAAAGTAAAGAGAAGTGAGAGCGGAATGATAATTGACCCTATCACACTTCCACTTGATGCCACCCTTATGGAGGCACTCCAGATGATGGAAGAAAACAAAATTGGAGGTATCCCTATTGTAGATGCATCCGGAAAACTCTGTGGCATTCTCACTAACCGCGACCTGCGGTTTGAAACGAACCTTAAGAGAAAAGTATCGGAGTTAATGACCAGTGAAAACCTGATTACCGCCCCCGAAGGCACTGACCTTGCAAAGGCACAGGAAATTCTCAGAAAATATAAGATTGAAAAACTTCCTGTGGTCGACAGAAAAGGAATCCTGAAAGGGCTAATCACCTTCAGAGATATTGAGAAGATCCGCAATCACCCTTATGCTACAAAAGATTCTTTTGGAAGACTGCTGGTTGGTGCGGCGGTAGGGATTACCAGTGATGTGGAAGACAGGGTTTATGCACTGCAGCAGGTAGGTGTCGACGTGATATGCCTTGATAGCGCACACGGACACACCAAAGGAGTAATCTCCACTTTAAAGAAAATAAAGAAAGGGTTCAAGGAACTCAATATAATCGCCGGTAACATCGCTACAGGCGAGGCGGCGCTGGCGCTAAAAGAGGCCGGAGCTGACGCAGTAAAAGTGGGAATTGGACCGGGATCTATCTGTACAACCCGTGTGGTAGCCGGAGCAGGTGTTCCACAGATATCAGCACTGATGAGTGTTAAAAACGCGCTGGGTAAATCTTCCATTGGTATCATCGCCGACGGCGGTATCCGCTATACCGGCGATGTGGTCAAAGCATTGGCAGCAGGGGCCGACAGTGTAATGATGGGAAGCATATTTGCAGGTACCGAAGAAAGCCCGGGTGAGACAATCATCTATGAAGGAAGAAAGTTTAAGCAATACCGCGGGATGGGCTCAATGGGTGCCATGGCCCAGGGAAGCAGCGACCGTTATTTCCAGGCAGATGCAAATACAAGCAAGAAATTTGTTCCTGAAGGTATCGAAGGGCGCATTGCTTATAAAGGCTATCTCCATGAAGTGATCTATCAGTTCACAGGAGGACTTCGCGCAGGGATGGGTTATTGCGGAGCCGCTAACATTACTGCATTAAAAAAGGCTAAGTTTATCAAAATCACCAACTCAGGTATTCGCGAAAGCCATGCACACAATGTGGAGATAACTAAAGAAGCACCTAATTACAGCAGAATCTAATTCTCCCTGTGTTGAAAAGAATTTACCTGATTATTACTCTTTTGCTTTCCTTCGGCACCTTCTTCAAAGGGCTTGCCCAGGACTGCTCCCTAAGGGTCAGTCTGCTTACAGTATCACCGGGTGAAGAATTGTATTCCACCTTCGGACACACTGCGCTGCGTATCTCAGACTCGACAGGCACGCGTGATATCGTCTTTAATTACGGTACATTCAACTTCGATGAACCGGGATTCTATATGAAGTTTGCACGAGGGAAACTCAACTATTACGTATCTGCAGAAACCTTTGCCAACTTTGAATATGTGGCAATGATGGAAAACAGGAGCATTACTGAGCAAACCCTAAACCTTACCTGCGAAGAGAAGGAAAAATTACTGGCATACCTCGATTGGAATATGTTGCCTGCAAATAAATATTACAAATACGACTTCACTTTCGATAATTGTACTACGCGGGTGGCTGACCTCATTGACTCCATTGCAGGAGGCTCACTGGTGTATAAAGACATTACTAAAGAACCTATGACTTTCAGAGATGCTATTCACGACTATCTGAATCAAAATGAAAAGCCCTGGAGCAAATTGGGGATCGACCTGCTTCTGGGACGCAGGCTCGACAGAGTGATGACTACCAGAGAAGAATTATTCCTCCCTGAATACCTGATGAATGCACTGGACAGTGTCACAACAAATAATCAACCACTGGTCAGCGATAAGGCTACTATTTTTCAGGCAGAGTTCAGAGGGCACGACAAGCACAGTGTTTCGGGGCCACTATTTATCTTCACCTGCATCTTTGTATTGATCGGATTCCTGAGTTTCTCGGCAAATAAAATTATCCGCAGTTTTCTTTTCGGTTTCGATGGCGTCTTGTTCTTTATAATAGGTGTATTAGGAATCGTACTCGTACTCATGTGGGTTGCTACCGACCACTACATGACCAAAGACAACTACAACCTGCTCTGGGCATGGCCCACACACGCAGTTGCTGCTTTTTATGTGCATAGTCGTAAGAGATGGGTAAGGCTCTATTATCTGTTTTATGCGATAGCCCAACTGATTCTGATTGCACTCTGGTTCTGGCTTCCACAGCAGTTAAATCCTGTTTTAATACCTTTGAATGCACTTCTGATTTTCAGATGCTTTATTTTGTTTGTTCTCAATAAAAACAGCAATGCGTCAAATACGCTTCCAAAATAAAATAATCAGATATCAAACTTACGGACAAGGTTCACCGGTAGTGTTGCTTCATGGTTTTGGGGAGAGCGGAGCAGTATGGGACAGGCAAGTACGGGAACTAGGCCCACACTTCTGCCTGATTGTACCCGACCTGCCCGGAAGCGGCGCATCTGAACCACTTGACAATGACTTTTCTCTTGACGATTTCGCAGATTCGGTAAAAGCAATCACTGACAAGGAATTACCCGGACAGAAATTCCATTTGTTTGGACACAGTATGGGAGGCTACACCACTATGGCTTTTGCGGAAAAGTATGAAGAGCAACTTCTTTCATTCGGCCTTGTGCACTCTTCTGCTTATCCGGATACGGACAGCAAGAAAGAAGCACGCCTGAAAGGGGTTGAATTCATCAGAAAAAACGGGGGGCAGGCATTCCTTAAGACCATTACACCGGGGCTGTTTACAGAGTTGAGTCAAAAGCAACACCCCGAATACATTAGTGAACTGCTCAGCCTCACATCTCACATCGCTGACGACACGCTTATTGCCTGCTATCATGCAATGATGAATCGCCCTGACAGGTCAGAGGTGCTTAAGTCAACGACTGTGCCCGTGTTATTTATTATCGGAAAATTTGATCAGGTAGTGCCATTGGAACTCTCGTTGAAGCAGGCTGCGTTGCCAGCCCTTTCATCTGTCCACATTCTCCAAAACACAGCACACATGGGGATGTGGGAGGAAGAAGAATTAACAAACCAATACATCCTTAATTTCCTGAATGACAGCTTTAATTAAATAAGTTGGAGATTTCAGTTTCTATTTCCCAAAAAAAATCGCGAATTTTAAGGTTCTCTCTACAAACTCTGAACGAAAAAATGTGATGAAGAAAGGCCTGTTATTTATTTTTTTATTTTTCCTCATTCTCCCTGTATTTGCCAAGCATATCATCGGAGGGGAAATGATCTATCAATATATTGGGAAAGGCTCGGCGGCGAATACTTCCACCTACAGAATCACCCTAAAACTTTTTCGCGATCAGAACACTATTGACGGAGCTGCTATGCCGGCAAGTGTGTATATCGGCATCTTTGACAATGGCACCAGAAAACAATATCCATCACAGGGAGCATATACGGAAGTATTCAAGACCAGTGAGACGGCTGTAGCAGTGAATCCATTCCCTGCATGCATCACCTCAGCACCCAATCTTAGATACAACGTAGCCTCGTACACTTATCTGATTGATCTGCCTGATAACACAGATGGATACACGGCAACATATCAAACCTGTTGCAGGGTAGCTCCCATAGAAAATATCGAAAACGAAGGCGGATCTACTACAGGGAGCACTTTCTTCTGTATCATACCAGGAAAGGTGGCCGACAACAGTCCGGCATTCAACACAAGCATAGATGCAATCTGTGGCAACAAACCCTTCAGACTTGAATTTGGAGCCAAAGACCCTGACAACGATTCGCTGGTTTATTACTTCTCCACAGCCTATGCCGGAGGATATTCTAACAATTCAAACAACATTAATCCCGCTCCCCCACCCTATAATGCCGTTACTTACATAACACCCTACACTGCAGTGACTCCACTTGGTAACCTTGCAACAATAGACCCCAAAACCGGCACCATCACCGGTGTGGCACCCCCTATAGGCAGATATGTGGTAACTGTAGCCGTGGACTCCTACAGAGGGGGTACCAAATTATCCACTGCGTACAAAGATTTTATTGTCAATGTTACTAACTGTGATTTTGCAGGAGCAAGGCTGGACCCTAAACCAGTGCAATGCGACAGCTTTGTGGTGAGTTTTTCAAACGACGACTTCTCTCCGTTGAATAAAACATTTTACTGGGAGTTTGGAGACCCGGCATCGGGAATTAATAACTTCTCCAATCTTGAAAGGCCATCCCACAAATACTCTGACACCGGTGTATATGTTTATAAGCTGGTAGTAAATCGCGGACAAGATTGCTCAGACTCCATCACGCAGACGGTAAAAGTTTATCCGGGATTTGTGGCCGACTTCGACGTGGATGGCAGATGCATCAATTCTCAAATAATAATCACTGATAAATCCAGTACCAAATACGGTGCTATTAATAATTGGAAATGGGATTTCGGTGTGCAGGGCGAGCAGGCTGATACATCGCGCGCAAGAAATCCGGTCTTTACATACAGCAAAGAAGGGGATTACCCGGTTTCTTTAACCATCACCTCAGACAAAGGGTGCCAAAAAACATTTACGGATACCATTAAAATTCTTCAGAAGCCTCCCTTTAAAATCACAAATGATACACTCATCTGTAATATCGATACGTTACAACTCAGTGCGACGGGTACGGGTACCATCGTATGGTCGCCTAATTATAATATTAACAACACCACAATTTTCAATCCGATGGTAAGTCCTAAGACCACTACTACCTATTACGCAGACTATGAAGAAAGCCGGGGTTGCACCAATCGCGACTCACTGGTTGTATCGGTAGTGGATCGGGTAACACTCGGAATGCCATCAGATACCACCATCTGCCTTACAGACAGTCTGGTATTAAAACCTACAGGAAATGCACTTCACTTCCTGTGGACACCTGATATCACACTCAGTTCGGGCATCTCGCCAAATCCTATTGCAGTCCCTACAGGTAACACAACTTATAATGTGATTGCATCAATAGGAAAGTGTAATACCACCGGCTCGGTAACTGTGAGGACTGTACCATACCCTGTAGCCAATGCAGGAAACGACACCACCATCTGCTTAAATGAATCTATCCTCCTAAACGGAAGTGGAGGAAGCATCTATGAATGGTTCCCCGCCACATACCTTAATGACAGCCACCTCGCTTCGCCTGTGGCTACCCCACTCGTTACTACGCAATATGTTTTGCAGGTTAGAGACACCAAAGGATGCCCCAAGCCTGTATATGATACAGTTACTATCAAGGTAGTAAAACCTTTTGTGGATGCAGGTCCGAGGGATACCTCTATTGTGGTAGATCAGCCATTACAGTTATTTGCCGAATCAAATGCTGAGACCTTCCAATGGATACCCTCTACCGGACTTAATGACCCCTTCTCACAAGGGCCGGTCGCTTTACTCAACAACGATCAGCAATATGTAGTCAGGGCAGTAACCGATGGTGGATGCGTAGCTTTCGACACGATTATGGTAAAAGTATTCAAGCTGAAACCCGGCTTTTACGTACCAAATGCATTTACTCCAAACAACGACGGACTCAATGATGTGCTGACGCCCATTGCAATCGGAATGAAATCAATTAGCTACTTCAGGGTCTTTAACCGCACGGGCCTGCTGATTTTTAGCACTAAAGAAATGAACAAAGGATGGAATGGCAGCTATAAAGGAATGCTACAGGACAGTGGCACATTTGTATGGCAGGCTGAAGGAGAAGACTATATGGGTAACAGAATCCGCCAAAAAGGAAGCGCCACACTTATCCGATAAGTGAGCTATTAATCGTAACGGATACCTAACGTATCACAAGCGGCTTTTAGAAGCGAACGATTATCATTTGCATCCTGACCAAACTCCCAGAACATAATACCACCACCGGCGTTTTTAGCATACATCGCTTTTTTCTTTACGGTCGGTATTCCGTTATAGTAGATTTTATAATTTGAATATCCGGCTGCGGAAACCAGCGCCGAATCTGACATGGGATCTCCTCCTTGAGCGAGTATCGACTTATAAGCCATCGTAGTCCCTGACTGTGTCATTCCTGAAGGGCGACCATAAGCGGGGATACCCAGCAAACACTTATCCTTAGGCATGCCCCTGGTATTTATCCAGTAATTCATAGAAGTCACAGCCATTGAGTAAGGGCTGTGTTGCTGGTAAAGATTCGAAGGCAGTGTAGTAAAGTCATCATATACCATCACGTTGAACCAGTCTGCATATCCAAATACCTCATTACTAATCCCATCGCGGACACTTCCTGCATAGATTCCGGGAGTAATCGCTGCAGTCAGGTAATATTTGCCATCCACATGAAGCGAGTCTGACAGTTGCTTCATCAACAACCTGAAAGATTCCTTAGTGCCATCGCTGCTACGGGGATACTCCCAATCCATATCAATCCCGTCAAGCTTGTACTGACGTACTTTCTGCATGACATCACGCACAAAGATTGTGCGGCCATCTGAAGTATTACTCATCGATGCAAAAAGGTCTGATGATCCGGCAATTGCCAGAAATACCATTGCACCATTTGCCTTTGCTTTGCGATAAACGGAATCAAACTTCTTAGTATCTATGATAGATACGGTTTTTGCAGCAGTAATGTCTGCAAAAGCATAGTTCACCACATCTGCCATACGAAACATCTTATCAGGGTATTCACCTACACTCCGGTAACTGGGAAAGTAGCTCACCACCATAAAACCCGGCTTCGCCGGCGGAAATATTTTTATTTCATCATCGGGTTTTTCGATATTCTCTTTCGTACAACTATTCAAATAAAACAAGGCAGGAAGGAGTAGCAGCAGGTAACTGAATTTCTTCATAATCACGGAATTTCAGTCTAAAAATAATTCATAAACCTTAAAACCACCAGGAAAATCTCTAATTCATAAATATCCACATCCTGGCTTCTCATCAATCTTCAAAACTATCTTTGTAAGAAAGCCAAAGGGATTTGATCACTGCTATTCTAAATACCCCCATTGAATATTTGAAGGGCGTAGGACCCGCCCGTGCTGATATTCTAAAAAAGGAAGCAGGAATATTTACCTATGATGATTTACTTCATTATTTCCCTTTCAGACATATAGATCGTACCCGCGTTACTACTATCAGGGAATTGAATCATTCTATTGACTATGCCCTTATCTCCGCCAGGGTGATTACTGTAGAAATACTCGGAGTAAAACGTGCCAGAAGGCTGGTGGCGACCGTCTCTGACGGCACCGGAATCATGGAACTCGTCTGGTTTCAGGGGATCTATTTCGTCGAGAAAATACTCCACCCCGGCGACCTCTTTCAGATTTTCGGCAAGGTTACTTTTTTTATGGATAAGCCACAAATGTCGCATCCCGAATTGCAGAGGGTTACCACGGAGGCAACGCCAAAAGATTATCTAGAGCCTGTTTACCCCAGCACAGAGAAGCTTAAAATGCGGCAACTTGGGGGAAGGCAAATTGCGACACTTACCAGCCTTCTCTTTCAACAAATTCAGGAAAAAGATATTGCAGAAAATCTACCCTCATCACTTATCACTCAGTATCGACTTATGAGCAGATGGGAAGCCCTGAAGCAGATGCACTTCCCAAAAAACAAAACAAACCACGAACAGGCAGTCAGGCGGCTGAAGTTTGAAGAACTCTTTCTTGCTCAACTCCGAATGGCATTGGTGAAACTACGCCGCCATCAGCAATCAAGAGGTTATGTATTTGAAACTGTGGGTGAATTTTTTAATGAGTTTTATAATCATCAGCTTCCCTTTCAACTCACAGGTGCTCAGAAAAAAGTATTAAAAGAAATCAGAAAAGATCTCGGCAGTGGAAAGCAGATGAACAGATTACTTCAGGGTGATGTCGGAAGTGGCAAAACACTGGTGGCCCTGCTCTCTATGCTAATTGCAGCCGATAATGGATTTCAGAGTTGCCTGATGGCTCCTACAGAAATACTGGCCCGTCAGCACTTTGACAGCCTTACCAGCCTCCTTAAAAATATGCCGGTAAAGGTGGGTATCCTCACCGGATCTACTCCCTCAAAAGAGCGGAAAGACATTTTGAAACAGTGTGCAGATGGCGATTTGCACATCCTTACCGGAACACATGCCCTTATAGAGGATACTGTAATATTTAAGAATCTTGGTCTGGCAATCATAGATGAGCAGCACAGGTTTGGAGTAGAGCAACGTGCGAAACTCTGGAAAAAGAATAAGATACCTCCCCACGTGCTGGTAATGACTGCCACACCTATACCACGCACACTTACACTGGCTGCATACGGCGATATGGACTACAGCGTCATGGATGAATTACCACCGGGAAGAACCCCTGTACTCACCATTCACAAAACTGCTCACTTCCGGTCAGAGGTGATGTCATTCGTAAGAAGAGAAATCGATAAGGGACGGCAGGCCTATTTCATATATCCCCTGATTGAGGAGTCGGCGGCTCTCGACTACGAAAATCTGATGAAAGGGTTCGATGAAGTAAAATCATTCTTCCCTGAACCTCAATACTGGATCAGCATGGTACACGGCAAACAGAAAGCAGATCTGAAGCAGGCTAATATGGAAAGGTTCGTTAATGGCGACACACAAATAATGGTTAGCACTACTGTAATCGAGGTAGGGGTCAACGTACCTAACGCGACCGTGATGGTCATCGAAAGTGCGGAACGATTCGGACTTCCACAATTGCACCAGCTTCGGGGACGCGTGGGAAGAGGAAGTGAGAAGAGTTATTGCATTTTACTTTCAGGTGCCAAAGTCTCCGAAGATGCCAGACAACGACTCACCATTATGTGCCAGACAAATGACGGATTTAAAATAGCCGAAAAGGATCTGGAACTTCGCGGCCCGGGTGATATTGAAGGCACACGCCAAAGTGGACTTCTCAATTTTAAAGTTGCCAATATCCTCGAGGATAAAAACATACTTCAGGCCGCTCACGATTCAGTCGTAAAACTTCTTGAAGCGGACCCTGAGCTTACTTCAGCTGAAAACATACACCTTCGAAACTATCTCCTGGAAAAGAAAGGTAAGACGATCTGGAGCAAGATATTGTAAACGGTCTATTTATCCAGAAACAAATCCGTAAACAACTGCTCATTCTTATCCACCGCATACGGGCTAAGATCAGTAATACCTGCCGACCTCAGCACTTCATCATCAATAAACGTATAACCGGTACATTCATCAGAAGGACGACTGAGAATGATATATGCCGTATCTGCTAATATTTCAGGTGTACGGCTTTTTCTCATTAGTGCATCTCCACCGAGCAGGTTTTTTACGGCAGCAGTAGCTATAGTAGTCCTTGGCCAGAGGCTGTTTGATGCAACCCTGAAGGGCTTCAGTTCTCCCGCAAGCCCGGTTGCTATCATAGTCATATTATATTTACTCATCGTATAAGCCACGTGCCCACTCACCCACTTTTCACTTAAGTTTATCGGAGGCGAAAGTGTCAGGATATGAGGATTGGTTCCCTTCTTGAGATATGGAATGCAATGCTTACTCACCAAAAAGGTTCCTCTTACATTGATGTCGTGCATCAGATCAAAAACCTTAGCGCTGGTATTTTCCACATTCGTCAGGGAGATAGCGCTTGCGTTGTTAATCAGTATGTCTATTCCGCCAAACTGCGCTACTCCTTTCTCCACTGCATTAATAATCTGCTCTTCAAATCTGATATCACACTGAACCGCCAGCGCTTTCCCTCCTGCATCCTCAATCTCTTTGGCAGCCGTAAAAATTGTACCATCCAATTTAGGATTGGGGGTGGTAGTCTTGGCAGCGATAATAATATTGGCACCATCTCTTGCAAGCTTCAGTGCGATTGCTTTACCTATTCCTCTCGAAGCACCCGTGATAAATACTGTTCTGTTCTGAAATGACATGGATGTTTTTATTTAAAAGTACTTCATATTTTCTAACCGGGCCGGCTACTCCACTTCTCCATTGTAAAGCACCTGCAATTCTCTCTTCAGTAAAGCTACGGAAGCATTTTCCATACCCTCCTGGCTGAATATATCAGCAGCACTTAATTCTTCACCATAAAAAAGATTATTGGCGTTTCTATCCACACTGATAGCCGCTCCCGAAAGGCTGATACCAGCAAACAGCCCCTTGGATTTTGAATAGGAATACACTTCTGCTTCCATCTTATAATCGGTAGTTGCGGTACCACTTCTGCCTACCGGCCCTGCTGTTGCGGAAACATCGCCCCCAAGGGTAAAGGTACCATTTCCAATTTCTTCAAGCGTTTCGCTGTTCTTAAAAATGAGCACCAAATCTACCGACTGTACACCAGCCTGAAAGCCCACACTTCCACCTGTGATGGTGATAAATACCGGATCGCTCCAGTTTCCCTCCTCATCCTTTATCAATGCAATACCACGCCCCCTTTTACCTGCTATTACAAACCCTGCATTTATCATCTTAGGCACTATAATAATCCCTTCACTGATATTCAGCAACTCCTGAGGAATGTCTTCTTTCATCGTACCAAACTCACGCAACACCCGTACGGCGTCATCGACTCTGGTCAACTCTTTTTGCTGCGCATGCACCGTGAATGCAGTGCTTAATAACATTAATGATAATGATATAGCTATTCTGATTTTCATAACGAGTGGATTCTGTAAAAACTAATGGATACAATATTATGAAAGTTCAACAGCCATCCGGCACGATCAATTACTATAATATTGTTATTATTCATTCCCTAAAAAAACCCGAGCCATCAGATGGCCCGGGTATTACCATCAATTTCTTTTCTCAGCTATTTTTCATTCGCGATCTCATTCATCCTGTCAATCATTCTGACAAATGAAGCCCATTGTCCCATTCCTATTTTGTTTTTATCCTTTCGGTACTGATATGCCTCTCTCACAAACATGATGGCAGGAGACCAGGTTGTCTGAATAAGTCCTGCATAGTTCTTTCGTACTTGTGGAGTGGCATCCTTTCTAAATTGCGCCATATCTGCCACCTGTTGTGTGGTTATGTCAGGGCGGCGCCATGGTGCAGTCGCTACCGTAAGCCCTTTATTGGCAAAAATTACTGCTGTCTTATCAGGCCGCTCATAATGCCAGTCGCAGATGAATACATCTTTCGGAATCATGTCGATTGCCCTGTGGGTATTATTATAGCTTGCTTCCCACATACCCAATCCTGTTTCTTTACCTTCCAGCAATCGATCACCCCATATCATCAATTGCCTGTTTTTCTTAGCAAGGTGGTCTCTTATTCTCCACACTTCATCTGCAAAAAGCTTTGCTTTATCACGCCCCTGGCAACGCGGGCACTGGTCTTCCCCAATATAAAACACCTCATCCATCCCCGCATGAAAGGCGTCCGATTCGAACACATCACATATCTCGTCGATAAGATCAAATACTACCTTGTGAACGTCGGGATGCCGCGTACAGTAGCTTTTACAATACAAGCCATCCGCATTGGGCCATTCGTATTTAACAGGGATCTTCACGTTCGGTGTTTCATCAAACTGAGGATATACTTCCAGTAATTTCCCCAGATGGTCGGCCCACGACTGGTGGCCCAATAAGTTAATCTGTGGAATCAGGTGAATGTTATTCTTTTTACAGATGGCCACAATCTTCTTCACCTCGCTCTTGCTCAGGGGCGCCGTATCAGTCAATTCGGGATGCTGTTCAAATTTATAATTGAAGTCGATCCGAAGAATCAGGGTATTGAGTTTTCGTGTTGCAAGCTCCTCGTCAATAAAGGTCAGAAAGGAATCGAGCGCCGGCGGCAGAGGGGCCTCAATCGCAAGCCCCCTTACAGGAAAAATAGAATCAAGCCCTGATGTCTGAGCCTGCATGGAAGGAACCAGATAAAAACCTAACAGGAATACAAAAACTATTTTCTTCATAGCATTAGTTTGTGATTTATCAATATTGCAATAAACAGGATGAACTTAAAAAATTGCTGTTACTTATCCTCTTCATTCTTTTTGAACGGTCGTAAAATTATTTAATCTACTTCCGCCTGACTTATTATCTTTAAACATACAAGTTGATTGCAATACTTTCATTTCCTTTCTATTCCTGAAACAAATGGACAAACTACGATCTGTCATCTTCTTCATAATCATCCTGACAGCAAACAGCTCATTTGCCCAGGCTCCCATTGATTCCATAGCTGCAATAGCCAAAAAGATACACATTCCGGGGCTTGAAGTAGTTCACGCAAAAGAAGGCGAGTTACATAGCTATTATTGGGGTGTATTGAAAAATGGGGAACCGGCAAGAGTAAATAATGAAACAGCATTTCAGGCCGCATCTCTCACAAAGGTGGTTACTGCCTACGCCTTCTTCAGACTGTATGATGAAGGCAGGATAGACCTGGACAAACCGCTATACCACTATTATAAATACGATCGCCTGGCTAACAGCCCCGAAGGACAACTCATTACTGCAAGGATGGTACTAACCCACCATACCGGATTGCTCAACTGGGAAGGAGACGTGCCCTCGAAAGAATGGAGAGAAAGTCCGCTGCATGTGCAATTCAAGCCCGGCTCAGCGTATATGTATTCCGGTGAGGGTTTCTATTACCTGCAATTGGTTATGGAAGCAGTGTCAGGAATGGCATTCGATAAGCTGATAGAAAACTATGTACTTCATCCTTTAGGGATGGCTCACTCACAAATTGTCTGGAAAGATACCCTTCTTGCTAATCTGTCTTATGGTCATGTAGAAAATGCCAAACCGAGGCAAATTGCGAAATACAAAACAGTGAATGCGGCTTATACGCTTTACACTACAGCGGAAGACTACACCCTCTTCATCCAAAAAGCG
>JACFNA010000066.1 GCA_019455085.1 Chitinophagaceae bacterium | reverse complement strand
CCAAGTCCGGCAAGTGCGTTGAGGTATGCAGGTAATGTCGATACGAGTGTTTTACCTTCACCGGTAGCCATCTCGGCAATCTTTCCCTGATGTAATACGATACCACCTATCAGTTGCACATCGTAGTGCACCATGTTCCATGTGATGCGGTTTCCTCCGGCTAACCAGTGGTTCTGATAGATAGATTTGTCGCCATCAATAGTAATGTAGGGTTTTGTAACACTCAGTGTCCTGTCGAGCTCTGTAGCTCCTGACGTCATCTCTGTGTTTTCCGTAAATCTTCTGGCAGTTTCTTTTACCACAGCAAAAGCCTCGGGCAGAATCTCCATTAGAGCCTTCTCAATTTCTTTGTCCCTGTCCTTTTTCATGCTGTCTATTTCCTGATAAAGTGCATCACGGCCCGAAATATCAGCAGAGTCCATCAGATCAACCTGTGATTGTTTCTCTTCTATTTGCTTATCAATAGTGGCGGTATGTTGCTTAATCCTATTTCTGAAGTCAATTGTTTTTCCACGCAAATCATCGTTGGACAGATTCTTATATTCTTCGAAGAATGTGTTAGTCTTTGTTACAAGAGGCATTAACTTTTTAACGTCCTTCTGACTCTTATCACCACCAAACAACAGGGATAATATACCTGGCATAAAATATTTTGATTGATTAAATTTCTAAAAATGACTGTCAAACGACGTGCAATTAATTCAGTTTAAGCCAAATTGACAGGCGTGCAAAGTTACTAAATAGTGAGCATTACTTTATTGAGTTACAGTGATGCGATAAAAAATTTACAGAAAAAATATGATAAATATTTGATGGGGGTCACAAATGTTTAAATGTGGTTTTATGCCTGGCCACCCGGTTGTAATATCGTCCCGGCTGAATTGAAAATGTTAACTTTAGTGGTCGATAAATCTGAGAAATTATGAAATCTGCCGAGCAATGGCTGAGTGAATACGGACAAAGCCATCAGAATCCTACCAATAAATTAATACACTGGATTTGTGTGCCCTCTATTTTTTTATCCATTATTGGCTTTTTGTATTCGGTAAAAATAGGTGCTAATCTGAATCTTGCTTACTTCGCTTTGATTTTCCTGGCAGTGTATTATTTCCGGTTATCGTTTTCTTTAGGGGTCGGGATGCTGGTATTTGCCATCCTTTGCCTGGGGATTTGTTATCTGTGGGAAAGTAGCATGTCGTGGCCCTTGTGGATTATTTGTGCTATTGTTTTTGTGGTGGCGTGGATTGGCCAGTTTTACGGGCATGGGGTGGAGGGGAAGAAGCCCTCTTTTCTGAAAGACCTTCAGTTTTTGCTGATAGGCCCCATGTGGTTAATGAGTTTTGTTTACAGGAAAATGGGTATCAAATTTTGAATATAATGAATGGATTGCCGCGTGAATAGAATGATAGAGTTCATTGCATTTAACAAAGTGGCTGGAAGCCGGCATTGAGAGTCGGGGATAGGGTATAGAGGTTGTAAGTTTCAGTAATTCAATTTTATTGTAGTTTTGCGCCTTGCAATTTTTTGAGCTTGAAAAACCAAACATAGTACTTTGACACAGAAAATCACGAAAATAGCTGTCCTGACATCTGGAGGAGATTCGCCCGGTATGAATGCTGCCATCAGAGCAGTAGTCCGCACCGGAATTTATTACGGGCTGGAAGTTTATGGTATTATGAGAGGATATGCCGGTTTGGTAGAAGGCGATATCTTCAAAATGGAAAGTAAGAGTGTGGCAAACATCATCCAGCGGGGTGGCACCATTCTGAAAACAGCCAGATGTAAGGAGTTTCATACGAAAGAAGGAAGGCAAAAAGCCTATGATAATCTCAGTAAAATTGGTATCGGCGGGTTGATTGCGATAGGTGGCGACGGTACCTTCCGGGGTGCACAACTCTTCAGTAGTGAATTTGATATTCCCTGTATTGGCTTACCTGGCACTATAGATAAGGATATTGATGGTACAGACTTCACAATCGGTTTTGACACTGCCGTGAATACTGCTGTACAGGCAATAGACAGATTGAGAGATACAGCTGACGCACACGACCGGCTCTTTGTAATCGAGGTGATGGGAAGAGATTCTGGTTATATAGCCTTGCATAGTGGTATTGCTACAGGTGCAGAAAATATCCTGATCCCTGAGAAGAAAAGTGATATCAATGAAATCATGGCTTCCCTTCAGGAAAAGCAACGCAGAAAGAAACTGGTTAATATAATAGTAGTCGCCGAAGGGGGAACTTACGGAGCAGTTGAACTGTCGAAAGTCATTACCGAAAATATTCCCGAACAGGAAGTGAGGGTGTGCATCTTGGGTCATATTCAGAGAGGAGGAGCACCCACCTGTCTGGACAGGCTGATTGCAAGCCGTATGGGATATGCCGCCGTAGAGTGCCTTCTAGAAGGCCGCTATAATGTATTTGTAGGCATACTCAATAATAGTATGCATTATATTCCTCTGGAAAAAGCAGTAAAGCAGAAACAGACCGTCAGCGATGAATGGTTGAAGATTGTAAAGATTCTGGCGAGCTGATTATTCCTATTAAGAAAAGAAAATGTCGAAAAATATTAAGAAATATCTCCACAGGGAGATGGACAACAAAGCGGGGTTTGATCATTCGCTGAAGAGAACAAAAATCGTAGCTACTATCGGGCCTTCGTGTGATAATTACGAAGCAATGGTAGAGTTAGTGAAGTCAGGAGCGAATGTGTTTCGATTGAACTTCTCTCATGGAACTCATGAGGACAAAGGACGCATCATCGATATCGTTAAGAAGATTAATGATACGCTTCCATATAACATAGCCATTATTGCAGATTTGCAGGGGCCTAAACTGAGAGTGGGTGAAATAGAAAACAATGCAATGCAGGTCGTGCCGGGCGAGAAGCTGGTATTTACCAATAACAAATGTATCGGTACCAGGGAAAAGATATATGTGAGCTATCCCGATCTGCACAAAGATGTAGTACCGGGAAACATCATATTAATCGATGATGGCAAACTTGAGGTAAGAGTAGTAAGAGTGTTGCCCGATAACGATGTAGAAGTGGAGGTGGTAATGGGTGGGGTGTTGTCATCCAAAAAGGGAGTGAACCTACCAGATACGAAAATATCGCTTCCTGCCCTGACTAAAAAAGATCTTGAAGATCTCAATTTTATTATTTCAAGAAAGGTAGATTGGATTGCGCTTTCATTTGTCAGGAGAGTAGAAGATATTTTGCAACTTAAGGATATCCTCCAGAAGAATAATTGTAAGAGTAAGGTGATAGCTAAAATAGAAAAACCGGAAGCTCTTGAAAACATCAGGGAAATTATACTGGAAAGCGACGGGATAATGATCGCCCGTGGCGACCTGGGGGTGGAACTTCCGGTAGAGAAGGTGCCCCTTATCCAAAAAGATATCATTCGTAAGTGCATGCACCGGGCTAAACCTGTGATTGTAGCCACGCAGATGATGGAGAGTATGATGGAGCGCATCAAGCCTAACCGGAGTGAGATTACAGATGTGGCGAATGCAGTACTCGAAGGAGCAGATGCAGTAATGCTGAGTGGAGAAACAGCAATGGGGCATCATCCGACTCTCGTAGTCCAGACAATGACCAAGATTATTATGGAGATTGAGAAGACTTCATACGATTATAATAGGGAGGAAATTCTTTCACCGCAGCCCCATTCACCGTCTTTTCTCAGCGATGCAATTTGTTACAGTGCCTGCAAACTTGCTCAGGACCTCAGAGCCGATGCATTAATCGGGATGACCCAAAGCGGATATACAGGATTTATGCTAAGCAGCTACAGGCCTAAGTCGCCATTGTATGTTTTTAGTAAAGAAAAGAGCCTTATAAATCAGTTAAGCCTTTCCTGGGGTACACGTGGTTTTTTCTATGATGAAGAAGAGAGTCTTGACGCAATTTTCTTTGATCAGATTAATATTCTGAGGGAACGCGGATATCTGAAACTGGGCGATGTGGTCGTAAATACCGGCAGCACACCCGTGAACCAACATCTGCCTACCAATGTAGTGAAGGTGACAAAAGTGAGTGAAAATATTGAAGAAGACCTTCAGTGAGAAAGCATTTTGGCAGGATAAAAATTTTTTTATTTAGCTTTGACTTTTAATGCAACTTTCTACCAACCATTTACTTGGCATTAAAGATCTGACAATAGGCGATATCCAGCTTATTTTATCCACTGCAAAACAATTCAAAGAGGTATTACAAAGGCCCATTAAAAAAGTGCCCTCCCTGCGTGATACTACAATTGTCAATCTCTTTTTCGAAAACAGCACGAGGACACGGATTTCGTTTGAGCTTGCCGAAAAACGGCTGAGTGCCGATGTGCTCAACTTCACTGCTTCGGGATCTTCAGTATCGAAAGGAGAGACGCTGCTGGATACTGTAAACAATATTCTTTCCATGAAGATTGACATGGTGGTCATGCGACACAGCGCTACCGGGGCCCCTCATTTTCTCGCTAAGCATATTCCCGTTTCAATTGTTAATGCAGGTGATGGTATTAATGAACATCCTACACAGGCATTGCTGGATGCATTTTCAATCCTCGAAAGTCATGGCACACTTGAAGGTACTAAGGTTACCATAGTGGGCGATATACTTCACTCAAGGGTAGCGATGAGTAATATGTATCTATTGAAAAAGGCAGGCGCAGAAGTAATGGTAGCCGGCCCACCTACACTGATTCCCAAGTATATTCAACAGGCATTTGATGTAAGGGTAGAGTACAATCTGAAAAAAGCCCTTGAATGGTGTGATGTAGCCAATATTCTGAGAATTCAGCTGGAGCGTCAGAATCAGGTCTTGTTTTCATCGCTTCGCGAATACAGCATGAGTTATGGTGTAAATAAGAAACTACTGGATAGCCTCCATAAAAAGATTACCATATTGCATCCCGGCCCTATTAACAGAGGTGTTGAATTAAGCTCAGATGCGGCAGATTCAGATCAATCCATTATTTTGCAACAAGTGGAGAATGGAGTTGCTGTGAGAATGGCTGTATTATTCCTTCTGAGCAACCGCAGTGCTACTTTAAACTAAACCTGCTAAAAATGGCGAATAACATCTGCCTTTTCCCCGGCACCTTTGATCCTGTAACGTTGGGTCATGTAGATATCATTAACCGTGCATTGCCCATGTTCGATAAATTGGTAATTGGTATCGGTAGAAACTTCAGCAAGACTACGCTGTTTTCTGAAGAACAGAGGGTGGAGTGGATCAGAGAAATTTACAAAGATAATCCCAAAGTAGAGGTGATGGCATACGACGGCCTCACAGTGGATTGCTGCAAGAGGGTGGATGCCAGTTATATCCTGAGAGGGATAAGGTATGTTAACGACTTTGAGTATGAAAAAGCTATAGCAGATATGAACAGAAGCATAGGGGAGGGAATTGAAACTATTTTTCTTACCTGTCTTCCCAAATATATGTCGGTAGCGAGTACCCTGATCAGGGATGTGTACAGAAATGGCGGAGTAGTATCCCAATTTCTGCCTGAGGCAGTTAATAAGACACTGTATCCAAACCTTTAAAAGATATTATGATCTGGTTTCATAAAGACATAAAGAAAGAACAACTAGAGCCTGTCATGGCCAATACGATGGCGGAGTTCCTGGAATTGAGAATAGAGGAAATAGGAGATGATTTTCTTTCCATGTCAATGCCCGTTTTACCTAAAACCGCGCAGCCTTACGGATTTCTTCACGGGGGTGCTAATTGTGTATTGATTGAGACAGTTGGCAGTATTGCTTCAGCTCTTGTGATCGATGTGAGCAGGCAGATGTGCGTAGGAATTGAAATAAATGCCAGCCATCTGAAAAGTGTTACAAAGGGTAGGGTCGTAGCGAAAGCAAAGCCCCTTCGGCTGGGTAAGACAACTCATATATGGGAAGTAAGAATCGTAAATGAACAAAACGAACTTACCTGTGCCGGAAGGCTCACCGTAGCTGTGAGAGATCATCGGAAGGGATAAGAGCCCTTATACTGATTCGTGTATCTTTTGGAGTATTTCTCTGATGGAACCATAGGTTTGTTCCATATAATCAGGCAAATCAAAAACGGAAACCCACCTCAATTCGGTGATGTCTTCTTCAGTTTGGGGTATCAGAGGTTCGTCTCCGGCCCACTTCATTAAGAACCATTTAGTCTCCTTGAAAATCGCACCACGCTTGCCGCTATACGTATGAAAAGTACTGCCAAACGAACGAATCACCGAGATGTTTTTTAGTCCTGTTTCCTCTGTACACTCCCGCAGCGCACATTGCACATCAGATTCGCCGTCGTCCTGTTTTCCTTTGGGCAAATCCCATTTTCCTCTTCTGTACATGATTAACAATTCATCCCTGCTATTAAAGATAATACCGCCACCGGCTGTAATCTGGCGGAAGTGTGCGCATATCTCTGAAAAGAGAGTTTCCCTACCCGATAAAAGCACATGGTTGTAGCTGCCACTTTCCAAATTGCCAATGATCTCGCTGAGCAGGAGAGGACTGGGATTATGAAAAGACCGCAGATGAGTTTCAGGAGTGGGTTCTGAAATGTGGTCAGTCAGCTCAAGAATACGGTCGTCGAAGTAAATTTTTATGTTGCTCATCTGATATGTTACCTTCGCAAAATGACAAATAAAAAGGCAGTTGCACAAAAATTATTACAGATAAACGCGATCAAACTAAGCCCTGACAACCCATTTACCTGGGCCAGTGGCTGGAAGAGCCCCATATATTGTGATAACAGAAAATCACTTTCGTTCCCGTATATTCGGGAGTTTATTAAGTCGGAATTATGCAATGAGGTGTTTACATCTTTTCCTGAGGCCGAAATGATTGCCGGGGTAGCTACAGCGGGTATCCCCTGGGGAGCGATGGTAGCTGACCAGCTTAAATTGCCTTTTATTTATGTAAGATCCAAACCGAAAGACCACGGTCTGGGAAACCAGATTGAAGGATTTTACGAGGAAGGAAAGTCTGTAGTGCTAATTGAAGATTTGGTTTCTACCGGTAAAAGCATTCTGGAAGCTGCGGAAGCATTGAGAAATGCAGGGCTGAAAGTGGAAGGTATGGTCTCCATTTTTACTTATGGATTTGGAGTGGCCGCGGATGCTTTTAAGGCATCAGGAATCAAACTGATTTCCCTGACTGACTATTCATCGCTGATCCATCTGGCTCTTGAACAGCAGGTAATTACTGAAGATGATGAAAAAGCCTTGTTAAACTGGCGGGAAAATCCTGCTGAATGGGGTAAATTCGTATAGACTTAGATAAGTACACTTATGAAAGCTCTTATTCTTTCTTTATTGACGTTAATGGTATTTTCAGTACCCTCAGATGTAGTGGCTCAAAAGCCGGTAAAGGCTGTGATATCTGTACCTAATGCACAGGATGAGGCCTGTAAGGATAGGATAGAAAAGTTTCTTGCCAGAGAGTACGGTGTGTTAAGCTCAAATGTGAATTACAGAAGGCATACGGTAACAGTATCGTGGGTGCCCGGGCGTACCAACATAGAAAATATTAAGACTGCTCTGGCTAATCTGGGTTATGATGCCGATGATGTGAAAGCAGAGCCTGAGGCATATAAACGACTGCCCAAAACCTGTCAGCATCTGACCAATAAAGAGGAAACCAGGAAAGAAAAGGGATAATTAACAGGCAAATTATAGCGTGTATTGCTTGTAGCAATTCGTGAAATCGTTCAATTATGAAGTCATTATACATTTTCACGTTGTTTTCATTCCTGCTGGTGCTTTCAGGCTGCAAAAAGGACGACTTTCCCGGTACACAAGAGGCCGTGGTAGTAGTGGATTGTACAGGTACCTATCTGCGGGTACAGAATAAAGATTATAATGTTTGTAATATTAAAATAATGGCCGGATTTCAGGATGGCGACCACGTAAAGGCCACTTTTACCAAAATTAAAGAATGTAAGGAGGTGCAGGGGCCGATCTGCGATATGTTGCATCCCTATGAAAGCTGGATAGAGGTTAAGGCGATCAAAAAATAGCCATTCTGATATTCCGAATTTGTGCCCCCAGGATTTAACCTTATTTATCTGAGCGCTCCGGTGGAGACTAAAAGATTCTTTGGAATTCTACAGCCGTTTCAGGTGATGTGCTTAGATTCTTAGACTGTTTCTATTGTCTGTATAGCGCTAAAACAGCGAAAATTTCTCTTTCGTTTCGTATTTCACAGGGAAATACATGAACACATTTCCCTTACCCACCTTTATTTTACCAGACAACCTGATGCTCACTTCTTTACCTGAAAGTGCATTGAAAGCATTTTTAAAAGCATTTTTCATATCCAGATCAAAGGTTACCGGAAGAATAAAAGTGCCTCTTCTGGGGATGTTAATCAGAGTGTCCGAAGTACTATGGCCAAACAAGGTGCCATTAATAAAAATATCCAGGTCAGAATTCTTCAGTTGTAGCCCATAATTGTTGGGGTTGTAGTATTCCAGATCCAGCGCCACCGTAGTCTTGTTAAAACCGAGACTTCTGACAGCAAAATTATGGTAGGTTTTATACTCCAGGGAGCGGGGTGGGGTGCATGACATTATGACGAAAGCGGAGGCTATAACCAGGAAGATTCTTTTCATTTTCTAAAGGTAATACACTTTGTCAAATCGGTGGGGCTATTTTTTAGTCCCAACTTTATTAGTATTTCCGAGTGCTAATGATTAAATTATGTACACTAAATAAGATAGTATATACTAAATTGTATAATTATAATGATTATCAAACAATTATAAAATTTTACTGCAATAAAGTATGTAATATAATACACGGAAATAATGGTTATTCCGAAATTATTGTGAGAGATGATGAATATTGGAGCAATTGTGTATAAAAATTTAAATAAGTAACTGATAATCAATGATTAATAACATTTATAAAACATAAAGCTTTATATAAATGATTATATTTCTAAAATATTGATAGCTGGCGGCTCCTGTTTACAGATTTTTGAAGATCTTATTTTCTCCAAAAAGTAGTTAGGTGAAATATTGACAGGAATAGTACAAAATCCGGTATTATTATGTGAAATATTGAAATATTTCAAAAATAAGTTTGGGTATTGACTAGATAGTTGAATTAAAAGAGACTGATAATGATAGTTTCATTTAACAACTAGAAATAAGTATTAGATAATTTCAAAAATGACAAAATCAGTAAATTTACGGTATTGCAAAAATCAAATGCGCATTATAAGTTTGCACTATCAACATTAAAAAATCGCTTACCTCGCGTTTCAAAGTTGATGTTATGATCCCCCATTCTGAGAAGAACCGAAAGAAACAAAATTTCGGAACATAAAAAATAAGAATGAACCAAAACTCTACTATTACTCTCCTAAATCGGATCTTCTTTCCTTATTTAAGACGGGTTTTCATACCGGCCTTTCAGCCTCTAAAATACGTTTGATTATATTTTAAGTTAGAACCGGCGACCTGGTAATAGAATAAGTTTTGCCTTCATTTTACTGAATCCAACTTTTTATTTAAAACCGTTGTAAATCTGATATTCATTGTAACCGCTAGTTTTTTAGATTAAAAAATTGCGACAATGAAAAAGAATAGTATTATACAATGGGTAGTAATCGTATTATTTGCTTTAGCTGCTTTCCCGGCTCAGGCACAGGATAATACAAACATTCAGATCACCAGATTTGAGTTGAAGATGGAAAAGGCTCATAAGGTGAATATCAACTGGGCTACAGATGACAAAGTGGAAACTAACTACTTTGAAGTAGAGAGGAGTACAGACGGCGAAGTTTTCAAAACAGTCGCCCTGGTCTTTGGTCCTGATCCGGTTAAGGAAGGGGATCAATATGAAGCCTTTGATAAGATTTCAGGAAGAAAAGCATACTACAGGCTTAAACACGTATCTCTGGATGGTACACTCCAGTACAGCAGCGTTAAAATGATTAAGCTATAACAATAATATTAAATGGGTTTTCTTTGGGGGTTACAGAACCTTACTGGTTCTTAACAAACCGCCGCATGTCTATGCGGCGTTTTTTTTTGTACTTGCTGTAGCCTTTATAATTGAGATAATAAAAAAGCCGGTTCGATGACCGGCCTTTCTAAAACAAACCTTATAATATTAATATCTGTAGTTGTCGCTTTTGAACGGTCCTTCCACAGGGATATTCAGGTATTCGCTTTGTGCTTTGGAAAGGGTATCCAGTTCAACCCCTATTTTCTTAAGATGCAGTCTTGCCACTTTTTCGTCCAGATGTTTGGGAAGTACGTACACCTTATTTTCGTACTTCTCGTGGTGTTGCCAGAGTTCCATCTGTGCCAGTGTCTGGTTTGTAAATGAATTACTCATTACAAAACTGGGGTGTCCTGTAGCACATCCAAGATTTACCAGCCTTCCTTCAGCCAGTACAATCACATCCTTGCCGTCAATAGTGTATTTATCTACCTGAGGTTTGATTGTATCCTTAGTGGCTCCGTAATTGTCATTCAGCCAAGCCATGTCAATTTCGATATCAAAATGACCGATATTACAAACGATTGCTTTGTCTTTCATCAGCCTGAAGTGCGCTCCGGTAATCAGGTCTCTGCATCCTGAAGCCGTTACAATGATATCTGCCTCCTTAACCGCATCAACCATTTTTTTCACTTCATATCCATCCATAGCTGCCTGTAAGGCACAGATTGGGTCTATTTCAGTAACTATAACGCGAGCGCCTGCTCCGCGTAAGCTGGCTGCTGATCCTTTTCCCACATCTCCGTATCCGCCTACTACAGCCACCTTTCCTGCCATCATCACATCAGTTGCTCGACGAATAGCATCTACCAGGCTTTCCTTGCATCCGTATTTGTTGTCAAATTTAGATTTGGTCACCGAGTCGTTTACATTGATAGCAGGGATAGGAAGCGTGCCATGTTCCATCCTTTCGTAAAGACGATGCACACCGGTGGTTGTTTCTTCAGAAAGCCCTCTGATTCCCTTTACCAGTTCAGGATATTTATCAAAAACCATATTGGTAAGATCTCCGCCATCATCAAGAATCATGTTCAAAGGACGGTCAGCGCCTCCAAAGAAAAGTGTCTGCTCAATACACCAGTCGGCCTCTTCTACTGTCTGTCCCTTCCAGGCAAATACTGCTACGCCTGCTTTAGCGATAGCCGCTGCTGCCTGGTCCTGAGTAGAGAAGATATTGCAGGAACTCCATCTCACCTCGGCTCCCAGTTCTACCAGTGTTTCGATGAGTACTGCTGTTTGGATGGTCATGTGCAGGCAACCTGCAATGCGGGCACCTTTCAGGGGTTTCTCTTTTCCGAATTCTTCGCGTAGCGCCATCAGTCCGGGCATTTCAGCTTCGGCTAACTTGATTTCTTTGCGGCCCCATTCAGCAAGGCTCATATCTTTCACCTTATGTTTTAGTGAAAAGTCTATCTGGGTTTTTGTTTGAGTTGACATATTAAATTTTAATTTAAAAAGATTTGCAAATTTACCCAAAAAAGAATAATGTTCTTAAGTACATCAAATAATTAGAATAAAAATGCAATTTTGCATTTAATTACAGGATAAAGTATAGAAAAGCAGTAGTTATGGCACTTTCAAAAGAAAAATCGTCTCAGAGCAGAGGAGTGGTGGATGAAAAGGATTTGGCGATTCTCAGCATTTTGGAAAAGAATGCGCGGTTTACGATAAAAGAGATCGCTGAAAAAGTCAATCTCAGTACTACCCCTGTGCATGAACGAATAAAGAGAATGGAGGACGCGGGCATTATTAAGCAATATATCGCTCTTCTGGATGCATCAAAGCTAAATAAGTCACTTACCGTGATATGTTATGTATCGCTCAAGGAACATGGTAAGAAAGCGGGTAGTCATTTTATAAATGCGATTCAGAAAATGCCTGAGGTGGCGGAGTGTTTCAGTATTTCAGGTGAGTTTGACTTCTTGTTGAAAGTGATTTGCGAGGATATGAATAGCTATTATGATTTTCATGTGAACACGCTAAGCGAAATTGAGAATGTAGGCCATGTGCAGAGTGTATTTGTAATGGGAGTGATAAAAGACTCGCACCGCCTTGTATATTGATATGAAATAGTAGTGGCCCATTACTCATGTAGTGAGTTTTTAACCTATCATCAGCCTCATTTAATTCAAGTTTGAATTAATCAGAAAAATCAACTTAATTTGAATCTCTGTTTTTATACAAAATACCTACTCTATGAACCGTTATTATTTGTCTGTATTCCTGTTTGCATTGTTTTTTGTAATGTTTTCCTTTTCACAGTCGCATAATGGAGCCGGGAATAAGAAAGAACTCTCTCAGGACGATGAAAGAAAGGTGATTAACCTGACACTGGACTCTTTCAATTTAGCTGCATCTAAAGCTGATTTTAATGCTTATTTCGATTTCTATACTCCCGATGCAATTTTTACGGGTACAGATGCTACCGAGCGCTGGAATAAAGAGGAGTTTATGGCATTTGCCAAACCATACTTTGACAGGGGGCGTGCATGGAGTTACACAACATTGGGCAGACATATCTATTTTGATACGTCGGGTAAACTTGCATGGTTCGATGAGTTATTGAATACCCAGATGAAAATTTGCCGTGGTTCAGGTGTATTGGTGAAGCAGGCTGACGGGTGGAAATTAAAGCAGTATATACTCTCCGTTACCGTGCCTAATAATCTGATGGGTGAACTTGTAAAAAAGAAGGCTCCGGAAGAAGATACACTGATGGACAGGCTCAGAAAGAAAATGTAGGCCAGGTTACGCACTGCGTTACACAGCCATTAAATTAATAACCAGAGCTATAATTATTGTGTTATACGCAAAGGAAATCAGGCCATGCCACGTGGCTAGTTTCCGAATATGGGGTGAAGTAATCTGCACGTCTGATACCTGAAAGGTCATTCCCAGCACGAAGGAGAAGTAGAAGAAGTCATCGTATTCCGGTTTTCTGTTTCCCGGAAATAGCAATCCACCCGCGTGATTGGTGGGGTTATCTATATCGTTCCCATAATAAATATGAGCGTAGCGAAGTGTAAATAACGTGTGGATTAATAACCAGGAAAGTACCATCCCGGCAATAGCTACAGGCAGCCTCCAGGATGATAAAGAAAAACCGGCTCCTTTTTGAAGAATGATTGTAACTATGATATATACACTAACGAATGTAGAGAATAATACCAGAAGGAAAACTGTAGTTCTTTTTGGATCCTGTTTGGCAGCCTGAGTACGGATTTCCTGTTGTGTAGTTACTTTAAAGGTGGCCCAGCTGAGAGATACCATTACCAGGCTAAATGCATCCCATCCTATCATCAGGTCCATGAATTGTGTTTCTGAAAACCTGAAGGAGAGCAGATAACAGGTAATACCTGCCACAATAGAAATAGTTAGTTTTTCAAGAGAGTCGATTCTCTTTAAAATTGGAGGCTTTTTTTCTGTTTTCATAAACTGGCTGGTACATTACCTACTACGAATTTAGAATGATTTTTGGTGTAACGGTTCATTGATAATAGCAAAGTTATCGTGTCTTATTCCGTATGGCAGGTTCTTATGAAATGCAGAAATATTCGCTTTTGCATGGAGTTTTATCTTTAATTTAAGCGAATTACAAAAAAGGTTTATCAAAAAAAAGCGGACTTTTGTAGTAAGATGGTATTACATAACAGGATTTCTCAAAAGGAGCTAAAAGCAAGACTGATGAAAGAGGAGTTTAAGCGGGTAACCCTCTCCTTTTATAAGTATGTGCATCTTTCTGCGCCGGAAGACTTTCGTGATGAATTATATATTCGATTGTTTGAATTAAATGTATTCGGCAGGATATATGTAGCCACAGAGGGCATTAATGCCCAAATGAGTGTACCTGAATATAAGTTTGACAAGTTCAAAGCCTTAATTGAAAGTATCCCCGAACTAAGGGGTACCATGCTTAACATTGCGTATAATGATGACGGTAAGAGCTTTTGGGTACTTAAAGTAAAATTGCGGGAAAAAATCGTAGCAGATGGAATCACAGATCCGTCATTTGATATGCGTAATAAAGGCAAATACGTGGATGCTGCCACGTTCAATAAACTGACAGATGATCCGGATACGGTAGTGGTAGATATGCGAAACCATTATGAGTATGAAGTCGGCCACTTTAAGAATGCTATAGAGGTGCCTTCAGAAACTTTCCGGGAACCGTTGCCAATGGCGGTGGAGATGCTTAAGGAGAAAAAGGATAAAAATATAATTATGTATTGCACCGGCGGTATTCGGTGCGAGAAAGCCAGTGCTTATTTCCTGCATAATGGATTCAGGAATGTGTACCATTTGAATGGCGGAATTATAAATTACGCAAAGCAGGCAAAGCGTGAGCATCTGCCCAATAAGTTCCTGGGAAAGAATTTTGTGTTTGATGCAAGACTTGGTGAAGAGGTAGGGGAGGAAGTGATAAGCCATTGCCATCAGTGCGGTGCTCCGTGCGATGTGCATGTGAACTGTGCAAATGAGAGTTGTCATCTGCTTTTTATTCAGTGTCCTGAGTGTGCTATGAAAATGGAAGGATGTTGTTCAGAAAACTGTAAAGCAGAAATACATCTGCCACTGGAGGAAAGAAAACGCCGAAGGAAAGGGCAGAAAAATGGCAGGAAAATATTCAATAATAAATCCCGCGAAAGGATGGACTCACTTTTGATGAATCCGTCAGACCTTTCAGAATAACTTTATTTACTCTTTTTGACACCTGGTAATTTATCTTACTTCAGGTGCCACTGAAAGGTATCTTTATATGATTTGCCTTTAATTCATTGAGTAGCGAATAAAGCCCAAAGAAGGTGCGGTTGATATATATGAAGTGTTTAGAGCCCCGGTTGGAGTTAAACTTTTTCATCCTGGGTTCTGTGTTAAACTTATCTGCCAGATCATACACCTTGTTAAAATAGGAAATGTCTGAAAAGTCGAAGGTGTCATACTTAAGCGGGGTCATAAAAGTTGAAATCATTTCGCGAAACAACGAGGAGAAAAAATTAATTTCATCAGCAGAATCTCCTTCTCTGATTAGCTCGAGTTGCTTCATTTTCTCTCTGAATGCTCCCGGGTTATTGAGTATGTCATCGTTACTCAGCTCGAAATAAGGGGTGTAGAATTCATCAGGAATTTCTTTTACACATCCAAAATCAATAGCAATCAGGTCTCCTTCTTTTGAAACAATAAAGTTTCCCGGATGTGGGTCGGCATGTACACTGCGCAATTGGTGGATCTGGAACATATAGAAATCCCATAATGCCTGTCCAATTTTGTTGGCCAGTTGCTTGTTTTTATTCTTTTTTGAAAATTCTGACAGGTGTTTGCCTTCCATATAGTCCATGGTGATGATCCTTTGAGACGACCACTGAGGATAGTAATTAGGAAACCGGAGGCCAGGAATATGTGCACATGCTTTTGCTATCTGCATGCTTCTTTTTACTTCAAGAATATAGTCAGTTTCTTCAAGTAATTTCTCTTCAACTTCATTGAAGTATTTGTCAGAATCTTTTCCTTGCAGATTGAACATCCTGATTGCAATGGGCTTTACCATTTTTAGGTCAGACTTGATACTTTCAGCCACTCCCGGATACTGAATTTTGATAGCCAGGAGTTTGCCGTCTTTCCTGGCACGGTGTACCTGTCCGATGCTGGCAGCATTTACCGATT